>JAMOOS010000340.1 GCA_027065245.1 Desulfuromonadaceae bacterium
ATAGCAAGATCAGTCTGTTCATCTCTTTTTCCTCTTCTTAGCGGGTTTTTCAGGCTTATCCACAAAGCGGTAGGTAACAGCCTCAGCCGTTATCGCCAACCGGGTCTGACCATCAACATTCTTTGCCTTACCCATGTTGAGATTTTTGATATTGACTATACGGTCAAGGTTGGATACCGACTGGCAGAACAACGCCAGTTCGTGATAAGAACCGGACAGTTTCAAAGATACCGGCACATCAGCGTAAAAATCTTTTACCCTCTCCCGTCCCGGCTTGAATTCTTTCACTTCCAGCCCGTTATCACGAGCCAGCCCGGCAATACTTGACAACAGCGACGGTATCTCGCTTTTGTTGGGAAGTTCCTTCAAAGCGTCTTTCAGACGCTGCTGCATCCTCCCATACTCGGCCTTGAAGCGCGGGAGGTTGTTGGCTATACGCCGACTCTCCTGGAGTTTCATCAGCACACGATCATTTTTTTTATTCAATCGTTGCAACTCCTCCTGAGCCGGCAGGTGGAGAAAATACACATATCCGCCAACTATAGCCGCAGCCAGAACCAACAACAACAGCACACGTTGATACAGCGGCATGTTCAGGATTTTTTCAACCCGTGGATCCATGGTTTATGCCCCCTATTTACCTGACTTTTTAGCCGGTTTGTGTTTTTCCACCTTACAGGTAACAGTAAAGCGCTGCAATTTAAGCCCCTGTTTCTCCTGCTGCTTGGTCACCTTCAATACAACATCCTTATAGAATTTTGACTTTTCGAGACTGGTCATAAAATCGGCCACGTCGTCCTCAGTCAAACCTATACCGCTTATGGTGATGGAATCACCTCGCTGCTTGAATTCCTCAATCCACATCTTATCCGGCAACACATTGATCAAATCATCCATCATGTGTACCGGACCAGATTTGGAGGATTTGAGCGCCGCCAGAACAGCCAGCTTATTCTTCAGCTCTTGCTGTAATTTTTTGAACCTGTTAACTTCACCGATCTTTTTCTTAAGTCGGTTTATCTCCTGCTGATGGCGGTGGATATCATTTTTTACGTCGCTGATATCACCCTGCAGTGAGGAATACACAGCAAAACAACCACCGATAACCAGCAGCAGCGTAACCACCAGCACGATGATTTGATTGCGTAACTGTTCTTTTTTGCGTGCAGCCTTGACGGGAAGCAGGTTTATGCGAATCATAGTTTATCCCCCACCTTGCGGGTAGCCAATCCGGCAGCCACCGAGAAGAAAGGCGCAACCGACTTGACAAAATCAAGATCGAAGCTCTTTTCACTAACTTGCATACGACTGAATGGGTCAAGAATCTCCACCGGCAATTCAAGCCCCTGCTGCAACTCCTCCAGAAGATTTGTGGTAAGTGCGACACCGCCGGTAATGTAGACTTTCTGTACTTGTTCGTCCGCAGAAGTGGCAGAGAAGAAATCGATGGAACGGCGCACTTCCTGAACCAGTGAACTGCTCACCACACGCATGGCATCAAGCGCCAGTTGCGGATCAATGCCAGCCAGTGTGCCACCTAGTTTCACTGTCTCGGCATCTTGGGAATTAATGCCGAATTTCTTCTGCAACTCTTCGTTGTAATTGTTGCCACCCAGCTGAATCTCCCGGGTAAAGAAGGAAACACCATCCTTGAGAATATTAACCTGGATACCACTGGCACCCATATCTATAAGAGCCACCACATTCAGCGATTCCTCGCCATACAAACTGCAGTAAATGTTTTCGACGGCAAAGAAGTCTATATCTACCACTACCGGATTGAGACCACTTTCCCTGATCACCGACACATACTCATCGACAAAATCCTTCTTGGCCGCGACAAGCATAACCTCCATCTGTGCCGGATCGGCAGGATCTGTACCGAGAATATAATAATCGAGAAACACATCGGTCATCTCAAACGGGATATACTGCTCAGCTTCCCACTGAATCGACTGCTCCAGTTCCTCTTCGGTCATCTGCGCCATCGATATCTTGCGTATAATTACCGAGTGGCCGGATACCGAAATGGCGACATCCTGCACTTTGATCCGGTTGCGCTCCACCAGACTACGAATAGCATCCACAACAGCGCCGGAATCCATGATGGAATTGTCAACTACAGCTTCAGGCGGCAGAGGTTCCCTGTCCATGGCCAGCAATTGAAACTGCCCTTTGGCCTCCTTCAGCTGGACAAGTTTGACCGCGCTTGCCCCGATATCAATCCCGATAACTTCCTTCTTCGATCCAAACATAAGATAAGACCCTACGGCAAGAGATGACTGATGACTGCACACAGCAAACCACTGTGCAAAGCAACGGTGCAGGCTCGATTATATACGTATTTCTAATTGCGTCAAGTATAATTAAAAAACAACAAGCTGCCTTTACACTTTTTCAGCTAAAGAAGCCCAAATACCAATGCACCAGCGCCGGTCCCCAGAACAGATAGAAAACACTGGCAAAAGCCAGAAACGGTCCAAAAGGGATCGCCAGCCTGCCATCGGCACCTTTTAGCAGCATCAACGGCACACCAACAATAGTGCCAACCAGTGAGCTAATGAATATGATGGGCAGAACCGCCTTCCAACCAAGAAATGCCCCGATCATCGCCAGCAGTTTTATATCGCCGCCGCCCATCCCCTCTTTTTTGGTAAAAAACTCGTACGCCACAGCCACTGCCAGCAGGCTGCCACCACCAATGACAATTCCAAGCAAAGAGTCAAACCACGACAACCACGGCAGAAAAAACGAGCAGCCAAAACCGATTACAATTCCCGGCAAGCTAATAACATCGGGAATTATCTGGTGGTCTAAATCAATGAACGTAATCACCACCAACGCTGCGGTAAAAGCAAAAAACACTGCCATAGCAGGGGTGAAACCGAAGTGCCTGAACACCAGCACAAACAATCCACCCGTCAGGGTTTCCACTAATGGGTAACGCCATGCAACCGGCTGCTGACAAAAAGCACAGCGACCGCGCAACAACAAAAAACTGATCACCGGAATATTGTGATACCAGCGCAATTGCCCGCCACAAGCCGGACAACGAGACGGCGGCGACACAATCGACTCTCCGGCCGGGATGCGGTAAATACACACATTTAAAAATGAACCGATAACGCTGCCAAAGACGAATACGGCAACCAGCATATACAGGTAATAAACATTTACCATTGCATTTACATCACTCTCCGGCGCAATCCAGCAGATCTTCAAGTTGTTTCCATACCATCTCCACCGGGATATCCTTGACGCAGCGACCGCCATGAGGACATGGAGGAATATGGCCGAACAACGTACACGGTGAACATTTCAACCCCAAACTAACAACTCTATGTTGCGACCCGCGCGGTGCCCATTTTAACGTGGAACCCGGCCCGAACAACGTCACTGTCGGGCATCCAACCGCTACGGCCAGGTGCAACACACCGGAATCACCGCCAACCAGCGCCACAGCCCTGTTTAGCACGGCGGCCGTCTGCGACAAAGTCATCCGCCCGGCCAGATTGACGGACACGCCAGATGCCGCGATACTTTCGGCGCTGGCAACATCACTACCGCCACCGACAATAACCACGGCATAGCCCCGTAAACGGCAACGCGCAGCAACAGCATTAAAAGCGGCTGTTTGCCACTGTTTAATATCCGAACTACCGCCGGGAAACAGAACCACAAAAGGCCTATCCCCTACCGGGGCAAGCAACTGTGTCGCTGTACGTTCATCCGCACAAGCAATACAGGCAAAGCCACTGCGCTTCGCAGATGCAACCTTTGCGCCCAAAGATAATGCCAAACGCAAAAAATTATCCATCTCATAATCTTCCAGTGAATACGCTACCGGCACAGAGAAGGCTCTTCTACGTATATTGGTTGCAAAACCACAACGAATCCGCGCAGATATACACCGCGATATCACAGCGGAGAGGTGGTACCACTGTTCAGTATCTATCACCACATCGTAACGGCGCAAAAAAAACTGCCGCCAATGGCGCCAGTTGTCATAACACCACGTTCTGTCAACATTTTGGCACAGTTCAAACACGGCCCAATTGCGTTTTTCCGCCAAAACACAAATCGTTGCTGTGGGGAAATGGCGGCGCAAAACATCTATGACCGGCAGCAACAAAACCGCGTCACCAATACCTCCAGGCCGGATTATCAAAATGCTCTCTACCGAACCTACATACTCCCGACACGGCAACCCCGGCAGTAACCGCACCAGTGCGCTACCGACAACAGCATCAATTTTTTTAAGAAAAGCAATCTTGCTAAACTGCATACCCTATCTACCATCATGCTGCAGATACACAAAGAGCCTGCCGCAACAGCACGGCAGGCTCAACTATCGCACCGGCATACCGACACATCTGTAGCTAAAGCACCACCAGCTCTTCAGAAGAAAACGTGAGGCTTTCAACTCCATCGGCAGTGACCACAAAGGTATTCTCTATCCCAACAGCACCAATCCCGGCGTAAACCGCTTTAGGCTCAAAGGCAAAGGTCATATTTTCTTCAAGCAGATTGTCATTGAAACCACGGGCGATAAAGGGGAACTCATCCAACTCGGTGCCAACGCCGTGACCGATAAACGACACCTGTGCACCGGCGGCACCCATAAAGACGTCCCGGTAACCCCGGTCACAGGCCAGCTTGCAGCACTCGTCATATACGGCGCCCCAGCTTACGCCCGGTCTGGCAATCTCCATCATCAGCGCCTGTACAGCACACATATCGTCATAGGCGCGAACCAACCTGGCAGAAAGGCCGCCGATACACAAGGTGCGGGTCTGGTCACACAGATAACCATCGGCGGCACCGAGAAAATCGACAATAATCGGTTCGTTGGCGGCAATAACCTTGTGACCGGCGCCTTGCCCCACCGCCGGCGTCGGCCCTTCTCCCCCCAGCGGAGTATCACTGAATGCGGGCACGGCGCTGGCAGCACCGGAAAAAGCATGACCGGCATAGAACTCCGAGTTAAACGCTCTCATACGGGTGATACCCTGATGACCACAACGACGCGCGGTAAATTCCAACTCCGCCGCCAGTTCCACATCACTAATACCGACCCGGATTATTTCGCGTGCGCGCCGATAGATGACATCTTCCTGTTCGGCTGCCCGACGCATTCGCTCCAGCTCATATGGCGACTTGATCATACGCACCAGGCGGATCAGCGGTGTGATATCGTCCACTTCGGCATCGGCAAACGGCTTGGTAAAACGACGATACACCGCTACCGGCACCACGTCCAGTTCCATGGCTAAACGCTTGGGCATGGCGATGGAGTAATCGCTCATCACGCCGGGCAGATCGCGCGGGCTTTTGAGGGGCACAATGTTTTTCAGTGCCGATTCCCGCTGCGCCCGCTTAAAATCCTTGCGTACGCAATACACCGGCTCCCCGGCGGCGGGCACCAGCAACACCCCTTGCTGGATAGTACCGGTAAAGTAGAACAGATCGGCGTTCTGCACCAGCAGGGCCAGTTCAATCTGCTGCTTTTGCATGTATTGCTGCAATTTACTGCTGCGGCGTTGCAACTCCTCGGCGGGGGTAATACTCACAGTCCGTTCCTCCATCCAGATATCGGGGTTATGCCATCTCCACGTTGGCGGCGTCTTCCAGCTGCAAATCCTTGATGGCCATCTC
>JAMOOS010000341.1 GCA_027065245.1 Desulfuromonadaceae bacterium
GCGCCATCAAATTAAGGGTTATGCGGCGGTCGGGATGGACGGTAACCACCACCATGGCGTAGCACTCGTCCTGCTCCGTTATCCCCAGTACCTTACGCTCGCTCTCCTCTGCCAGCACACCATAGGTAGGGAAAAAATTGGTCGGATCGGTAAGCACCAGCGCCACCTGCGGATCTTCGACGCTCTGAATCCAGAACAGCGGCCCCTCTTTTTCGTTAGGCATTACCACGAAATCGCGCAAATTTTCAAAACCGATCAGCCCTTCGGGAAAGCGCAGTACCTGCGCCGGATCGTACTCAATTTCGCCAAAGCGAGTATTTATCTTTTTCATTCTTCCCCCTGTGGTGACGGCAAATCGGCGCTGATGGCCGCCAGATCCTCCATGGACCAACTCAGTGCCGCCTGGTTCTGTTTCTGAATACGCTCGTAGACCTCCTGGCGATATATTTTTTTATCGCGCGGAGCATCAATACCCAGACGAATGGTACCGCCCTTGATCTCTATCACGGTAAGTTTGATATCGTCACCAATTACGATACCCTCACCAATTTTTCTGGTCAAAACCAGCATAGCAACCTTTCATATCCAGCCATTTTACATGTAATCGAGTATCGACAGTTTTCCCACCTTGCCGGTAACATTCAACGCCGCCTGGAACGCCGTCTCGGTTTGGGTTATCTCGGTAATTACGTCGATAAGATCCACATCCTCGTAGCGGGAAAGTATCTGCTTCAAATCCACCTTGACCCCTTCGAGATGTTCTTTGGATGTTTCGATCCGGTGCGCATTGTTGCCCATGCGTCCGCGGGCACTGCGTACCTGATCAGCAGCGTCTTCCAATGTGGTGAGCATATCGTTTAAAGAGGGAACCGTGCTAAGTTGCACCGGCGCGCCGCTGACAATAAGCGAAATATCGTTGCCGCCACTATCGTGAATCGGTGTACCGGCATTATCGGTGAGAACCGGCTGACCATTACTGTCTACCACAGCCAGACTTCCATCGCTATGAGTGTATACCGGCTGGTTCAACGCCGCTCCCGTCAGGGAATTACCGCTGTAATCGACGATATCGGGATCGAACTGCGTATTGTAATCAGCGATGGTCAATTGCTCACCAGCGGTATTGGTTAGCGGCTGCAAATTGACCGGCCGGCCCTGAAACACCAGCGGGATTTCGTTGCCACCACCATCCAGCACCGGCGTCGGCGGGCTGGCGCCGTCGAGTACAATGGGCGTATAGTCACCGTTGGCTTCATCCATATAGCCGATAAACGGCGTAGGCAGCACATCGTTACCATTGTAGACCCGTCCGCTCTCACCACGGATGGCCCGTTCCAGATTGGTAAGAGTGGCAAACACGTCGATACCAGTCTGCTCCAGCAGGCCATCATTGTTGTTATCGCTACGCCCCTGAAACAACTTGGCACCATCAAGGTTGGTCTGCACATACTCACCCGGCGAGGTTTCCAGCTTTTTCAGGTTGGAATCTCCCTGGTAAACTACGGTATCGCCATTTTCCACAAACGGTACAGTATCCTCGCGAAAGCCGCCGAAGATATACTGCCCACCCACCTGGGCGTTGGCAACACTGAGCATTTCGGTTTTCACATAACCAACCTGATCAGCCAAGGTCTGCAAATCAGCGTCACTCATGGCGCCGTTGATGGCGTTAATGGTAACCTCTTTGGCTCGCACCAGCAGATTTTCGCTCTGATCGAGATAGCTATCCTGATTCTGCACCCGATCCAGCGCCGTGGACAACGAGCCAATAAAGCGATCTGTGGCACGAATCTGAGTACGCGCCGACAGTACCGGTCTGATAGCAGCCGGATCATCGGAAGGACGGATGAGTTTTTTGCCAGTAGCCGCCTGATTGCGCAAAGATTCCAGTTTATTGTTAATCCTGCCAAGTTCGGCGTTAAGGGTGCGATATGTGGTAGCCTGGGTCGATTTCATGGCGGTTACCTCCGGATATTCATCACGGTACCCATCATTTCGTCAACGGTGGATAACAGTTTAGCCGAGGCCTCGAAACCGCGCTGGAATTTTATCAGGCTGATCATCTCCTCTTCCAGCGACACGCCCACGGCACCGTCACGCATGTTCTTAAGCTGGGTAAGCGAATCCTCTGCCCCCGACTGCGACAGGCGGTTCTGCCCCGCCTCTATGCCAACCCGCGCCGTCATCTTGCCGTAAAAACTGACAAAAGTATCTTCATCGTTTACCGCGTTCTGATCCTTGAGCGCCGATATGGCCAGAGCATTGGTATTATCCCCGGGAGCACTGCTGTTACCGGCAGCAACCTTGACTGGATCTTGTACAGACATCGACATCAACTGGCTCATGTTGGCCATGGTAAACTTTGGTTTGGCGTAAGCACCACCGATATCATCCATGTCAAAATTGATGCTGTCGTTATGATTATTGGGCAGCACTGTCAAAACATAGTTGCCGTCATCCAACTGATCCACACTGGCGCTTACATTGGCAGCGGAACCGTTTATCGCGTCCCTCAGATCTTCGAGAGAACCGCCGCCAAAGGCGATATCGGTTGTTACTCCGGCAACTTCGAGAGAAACGTTGCCACTGCTAAAGGCGGTAGCCAAGTCCGGGGCGACATATTCCTGGCTGGCATGATTACCAGGGTTATTGAAAAATGGCACACCGGTGGAGCCGTCCAAGCCAGTGCCAGCCTCGTGTAAATTATTTACCTTCTGCACAATTTCATAGGCGGTAAGATCGAGATCTTTTTTCAGCCCGGGGATAAACTCGTCGCGCAACTCCAGCAGCCCGCGAAACTTGCCACCTAGGTTCTTCCCTTCGACTTCAAACGAAGTGGTACCAACCTCCACCTGCAGCGACAGCTCATCACCTTTGGGAACAGCCTTGAGCTGCAGGGCCGTGCTGTTCTGCACCAGCGGCAAGCCACCGGGCAACTGGATATTTAGAGCACCGGTAGGTTCTTCGTAGGACTGCACACCCAGGGTATAGGTTACCTCCTGCAACAAGGTGTCGCGCCGGTCAAGAAACGAGTTGGGCGAGCGGCCATTGGCCTTGAGAGTCTGTATTCGCGCATTGAGATCGGCAATCTGACGCAGCTTGAGGTTAACGCCGTCAATCTCAGACATAACGGTTTCATTGATATTGCCGCGCACATCGTCGAGATCGCGCGCTACGGTATTAAACGCCGAAGAGAGCAGCTCACCGCGCTGAATGGTCATATCCCGCTCTACCTGACCGCTGGGATTGGTACTGAGCGCCTGCCACGAATCAAAAAAACGGTCGATTTCGGTGGCCAGGTTTTCTTCGCCCACACTGAATATCCGCTCCAGTTCCGCCAGCGGTGTAGCCTTGGCATCCTCCTGCCCAAGCTGCTGGCTTTTATCGAGTAACTGCTCACTGATGAACACATCGTGCTCACGCACGATATCGGTTATCTTAACTCCCTGGCCGACAAAGAACGAACCAAACTTCAGAGAGGGAAAATCGGAAAACACCGCTTTCTGGCGCGAGTAGCCTTCAGTATTGACATTGGCGATATTGTTGCCAGTGATCTCCAACGACTTCTGGTTGGTGAACATGCTGGTCTTGCCAACATTGAGCGCAGCGGCTAAACCCATCACACCCTCCCGGACAGCAACCTGCCGCCCTTGATGGCGGCGACCATGGAGCCATTTGGAGTATAGGAATCGGGCACGGTTTTGCGCCCGAAAAACTCCATCGATTCTCTAATCCAGTTCAGTGCCGACCACAGCAGGTAAGCGTTGCGCCGGTTTTCAAAGCGGATTTTCTCCGCCAGTTCCAGATCCGCGTCCCCCAGCTCAACATCAATGTCCAAACGGTCAAGCAAAACACTCTTGCGCATGGTGGCATCCTGCATCGCCTCAATATCGAGGGCGATGGCATGCTCACGCTCTTCGATAATCACATCGAGCAATTCCTGCAAGCTGTCGCGCACTGAATTTTTCATACCTTGCGTCCTTCAGCCAAAAACGTAAGCAGACTGGCGGCAACCTTTTTGAGATCCGGCTGATACGAGCCATCTGCAACCTGCATCTTCAGCTCGGCAACCTTGTCGCTGCGCTCAACCTCAACGCTTTCAGCCACATCCTGCACCATGGTCGGGTGATGTAACTGCGCCGCCTGGATACCGTCAACACCCTGCTGCTGCGGCACCACCGCCGCACCCTGAGCCTGGCCAGCCTGTTGCAGCAACGCCGAAAAACTGACCTTATCCTCAGTTTTAACCTTGCCGGCGGCGCCTTCGTTCTGTTGTTGACGGGCTTTTTTTACCGTTGCCTGTTGAATAAGCCCCTTGTCGCCACTAATCCGCATAGTCATGATAACCACCCATAAATGTTAGTAACCAATGGCAGCAACACTGTGCTGCGCCGCCACGAAATAAACCTGATATATAACAATGACGTCCCGCCCCCAGGAGTGCGTCGGACTTTCCATGAACCGGCTTCAAAACCGTCTGGCCGGTTCACATTTCCGCTGCGATCCGTAAAGCCAGACGCGCTCCTAGCTGTAATATCGACACTAACCACGGGAAAATTTAGAGAAAAAAGTCGGGAGACTGTCGGGCGAAGGGATAACTACAGACCATCTACACTGGAAGAGTGCTGCAACTGGCGATAGATCTGCTCACCGATACCAAGGCTTTGCTTATGAGCCATGGCCCGAGCAACTTCGCCATCAAACAGATCGGTATAAACATCAGTGGCGATATCTTTATCAAGCAGACCAGAATCAATCTCTGTACTACGCATGGACTTGAACATAAACTGCAACATCACCGCTTCAAACTCCTCACAAGTATTCTTGAGAGCGGCGTCATTTGAGACCGACCTGTTCGCTGCACCAGCAACAGAAGAACCATCGTTAATGTACATGCGCGGATCCACAAACAGATTCATATACCCTCCCCAAATAAATTGACAAGGCAACAGCGCCTCCTTACCGGAATATCGACAACTATAACGGCGATCTTTAACCATTTTCACAGCAGGCAGAAATTTGATAATCGCGGTCGGGAGAGCGATCCTCCAAGGGTGAGTTGTAGAAGCGACATTCTTGTCGCGATTTTGGGGCGCGGGGGGGTGTTGGGCGGTGTTGTTAATCGGAGGGTGTAAAATAGACTGTGTATCTGCGCATCACCAATTATCCTATTTTCACAGGAGCAATGATGAGCATACAAACAATACCAAACGACAACGAATTGCAGGCATTAGCCAAAGAACTTGCGAAAAATGTTAAATCTCAAAAGGATCTGTCAGATTTAACCAGTAAGTTTGTCAAAATGACTGTAGAGGCCGCATTGAACGCCGAGATGGAAGAACATCTTGGCTATGGTAAAAATTCTCCTCAAGGTCATAATACCGGCAACAACCGGAACGGATATAGTAGCAAGCGCCTGATTGGTGACCATGGCGAAGTAGAGATCGAAACGCCCCGTGATCGCAACGGTGATTTTGATCCTCAATTTGTCAAGAAGGGGCAAACCCGCCTGACTCATTTTGATGATCAAATTCTATCGCTATACGCCAAAGGAATGAGTACTCGTGACATCGTTGCCAGTTTTAAAGAAATGTATGATGCCGACGTTTCTGCGACGCTGATCTCTAAAG
>JAMOOS010000342.1 GCA_027065245.1 Desulfuromonadaceae bacterium
GCTGCCTGCCGCTAACCGAGCCAGCGCTGCCCATCCCCCTATCACCTCGCGCGGTAAACCTCCTCCAGCTGCGCCAGTTCATCTATTGCCTGCTCGAAGTCATAACTGGATACAGCGGTTATCACCCGGTTCGCCGCGGCAGCGTACCGCTTTTGATCCAGCATGGTGACAAGCTGCCGAGCTACTTCCACCGCTGCGGCATCGTCATCTTCAAGCAGACTGCGTAACTGCGCCAACAGCCGACGTACCTGATCGGTAGCGCCGGTTTTGACGACTGGCTCGGCTGTTGCCGCCGCCAAAGATGCCAAACTCTCGCGCACCGGCGCCAAAGCAGCAACAACATGCTGCAGCAACCGGGCAATTTCGTCAGCGGCGGCAGCCTTGTTACAAGCGGCTTCAAGGGCAGCGGCAGCGGTTTGTACATCTGCCGCGCCGATACTACCGGCAACACTTTTGAGGGTATGGGCAAGACGGCAGGCGGTAACATTGTCACCGCCTGAATGCGCCGCAGTAAAGCGCTGTTCAAAATCGTTCTCATCGGTGTAGAAGCGCAGTAACAATCGACGATACAGCTGCTGATTGCCGCGCACGCGCTCCAAACCGGCAGCGGTATCCAAGCCGGGTAGCGGCGGAAACATCTCGACGGTTGCACTAACCGGTGTGTCTGCAGCCACAGCGCCAGCCGGTCGGTTATCGGGGTTGGCCGGGGTGATCCATCTGGCCATGGTGACAAACAGATCATACATGTTGATGGGTTTGGCGATGTGATCGTTCATGCCGGCAGCCAACACTTTTTCCCGGTCTCCGGCCATGGCGTTGGCGGTTATCGCCAGCACCGGCAAAGCGCGAAAACATTCCTGCTGGCGTATTCTTCTCGTCGCCTCATATCCATCCATCACTGGCATCTGACAATCCATCAATACGCCGTCAAACGGTTCCGCGGCCAAAACCTCCAGTGCCTGTTGACCGTCGTCGGCAACGACGACACTGATGCCGTTGGTGGTCAGCATCTCCATGGCCAGCTCCTGATTGATGCTGTTATCCTCCACCAGCAGTATTTTCGCTCCACGCAACGCGGCGATGGCGTCGTCTGCTCTATGCTCCCTCTTTCGTCCGCCGGCACCGACCGGCTTATGTCCGACGGCCTGCATGACGGCATCAAGCAGACTGGACGGGGTAACCGGCTTGGTCAAAAAATTGCTGATACCGACATCCCGCGCCGCGCTGCTGGCGTTATCCCGGCCATAGGCCGTTACCATTATTATCGTGGGCACTGCCGTCAAGGCGGTATTGTTCTGAATACGTCCGGCAGTTTCGACGCCATCCATACCGCTCATTTTCCAATCCATTAGCACTACCTGATACGGTGCGGTACCGGCCTCCTGCAGCATGGTCAAAGCGGCGCCGCCACTGACAGCTTCATCCACCTGAAAACCGAAGCTCCTGAGCATGGTGGCAATTATCTCGCGGGCAGAACTGTTGTCATCCACCACCAGCACGCGCAGGGATTCCATACTGGCTGCTGCGACTGGGCGCTCGGCGACAACGCCGCTCTGGCGGGCGAAACTGGCGGTAAAATGAAAGGTGCTGCCGCTGCCCGGCTCACTGTCCACCCAGATCTCGCCATTCATCATTGCGGTCAGTTTTTTGCAGATGGTCAGGCCGAGACCTGTTCCACCATATTTGCGCGTGGTCGACGCATCAGCCTGGCTGAAGGCTTTGAACAGTTTGTCTCGTTGCGCCGCCGACAGACCGATACCGGTATCCCGCACCGAGAAATGCAGCGTTACCTCGGCGCCGTCATCTTCAACCACGGCAACGGCGATGACAATCTCCCCTTTTTCGGTGAACTTGACGGCATTGTTGCCCAGATTTACCAGAATCTGCCCCAGGCGCAGCGGATCACCGACCAGCGCCGTCGGCAGATCGACGGGCAGGTCAAATATCAGCTCAAGTCCTTTTTCTTCCGCCTTGAGACCGACAAGATCGGCGAGATGATCAAAGACATCTTCGAGACGAAAATCGATATATTCCATCGACAGCTTGCCGGCTTCAATTTTGGAAAAATCGAGAATATCGTCGATGATACCCAGCAATGATTCACCGGAACTGTACACTTTTTCGATATAATTGCGCTGCTTCTGGTTCAGGTCTGTCTGCAGCGCCAGATGCGACATGCCGATTATGGCGTTCATCGGCGTGCGGATTTCGTGGGACATATTGGCGAGAAAATCGCTTTTGGCGCGGGTAGCTTCTTCGGCGGCATTTTTAGCTGCGGTGAGTTCTTTCTGCACCGCTTTCTGGTCACTGATATCGACAAACCAGCTGAGGAATCCATCCTCGCCCTGATAACTGATCGGCACGCAACTGACCAGCATATCACTGATGCGACCGTCGCGCCGGTATAGCTGCACTTCAACGTGTTCCACTGCTCCATCGGCCTCAATGGCGGCTAAAATCTCCTCTCTGTCGTTAGAATTGACAAATATTTCCGGCATGCGATCCCCCACGGCCACGGCAAACATCCTGGCGGCACTGGGGTTGACAAATAACGTTATACCGTTGGCGGTAAAATTGGCTCCGACAGGACAGGTATCGAGAATGGTCTGCAACTGCTCGCGCTCACCTTCCAGCGTCTGTACTACGTTGCGCAATTCTGTGGTACGCGCATCAACCAGTTTTTCCAGATTTCTGCGCGCCCGGTTACTTATCCACACCGTAAGCGCAGTAAGAAGAACAGCAACAAAAGCAATACTCACCAACACCTGCACCAGCATGGTACGCATGGAATTGTACGATTTCAGCGCCTCACTGGCGTCAATTTCGGTGGCCAAACCAAACCCCAGCGTATCCGACCAGCACCATGCCCCCACTACCGTTACACCGCGATAATTGCGATACCCAGTGACATTTACGCCACTGTCGCCGGTGACAGCAGCGGCAGCCATGGCAGTTAGCGGCCACTGTGAGTGCTCGCCATGCGGCTGATAACCGGCACAAAGGTCTCCACCGGGATCAGCAATACGCATACCGTACAGCCCGTTGCTATAGGCAGGCAGCGTGGCAAGGTGCTGCAACCGGGCGGAAAAGCGGGAGCGGGTAATAAAACGACCAGATCGGTCAAAGGCATAGGTTTCACCGCTGCGACCCATTTTGCCGATTCGGGCAACAGCGTTAAATTCTTCTACCGGATTGATGCGCACGACCATGGCGGCAGCAACTTTGCCAGCGGCGCCCCGCAGCGGTTCAATAAAAGACAACTGCACGGCTGCGGCACCACCGCGCTGGCTGCAGACCGGCGGCACATAGACACTGCCACCGGCAAAGACCAGTTTGCGCTGCTCTGCGGTCATAACCGTGGCGCAATCGTCCGCCGTCCCAACCACGGGGATAATCTGTCCAGCAGCGGCAACAATAAAAACATCACTGGCGCCGATGGCGCTGTTGTGGCTGCGATAAACTGCGCGCAACTGCTGCAGTGTCCGGCGCAACATCGCCGCGTCATCGTCTCGGCGCGCCTGAAGCAGCGTGGTTGCCAGCGCCGCAGTCCTGTCATCGCCGACAAACTGGCGCACGTTGTTGCGATAATTGCCAAGCAACAGTTTGAATGACTGCTTGACCGCATCATTGATGGTGGTCAGATTTGTGCCCAGCTCTTTTCTCAGTTGTCTGTTCATGTGCTCAAGCGAGGCCCATGCTGCTGACAGCACAATGCTTAAAAACAGCGTCACCAGAATAATGATGACAACAGACAGATTGCGACGCTCAAAACAGCGCTCCACGGTTTCGCTGGGCAGCAATTTAAACAATATCAGTAAAATGGCAATAATGGCGCCAATGGCGGCCAGCAGCCACAGCGACACCGGATGCATGACAAAACCATCATTGGCGGCCACAGCAGTATCGAGATGGATCCAGTTTTTTTGAATGGCAGCTTTTTCCTGCTCCGTCAGTGAGGCAACAACTTTATCGATGATAGCGGCAAAAACGGCCCAGTCCTTACGCACCCCCATACTGATGGTGCCGCTGCTGGCATCGGATACCGCGGCAATACGCAAATTGGTAAAATTATGCTCGCGAATCAGGTGATTCATCACCGCCAGATTGCCTTCGGCAGCCGCAGCTTTACCGGTGGCAACGGCCTGCAGCTCTTGCAGATAATTATCGACCGGCAACAACTGTACCGCCGGAAACATCTCCTGCAACCTGGAAATGGAAAATTGTGGTCCGGCAACGGCAACAACCTTCCCGGCCAAATCACCCAAACCGTTAATGGCAGGGGCATCATCACTGGTGACGATAACCTGGGGAAAATTAAGATAGGGACGGCTGAACGCAACAACCTTGTCCAGAACACCATCAACGGCAACCACCGGCAACAGGTCGATCCTGCCACTTTTGATTCCGGCCACCGCCTGCTGCCATGATGTTACCGGAACATATTTGAATTCCACTCCCAGCCGACGCGCTATCAGGCGCAGATATTCCATGGCAATGCCGGAATAATTACCGGCGGCATCGACAAATTCAAAGGGGGCATACATGGGATTGCCGCTGAAACGGATGAGCGGATGCGCGGCCAGCCAGTTTTTTTCTGTGTCAGACAAACCAAAGGCGGCGGGGGTGGGGCGCGGACTCAAAGCGTCGCTGGCGGCAGGTGCTGCGCCATCGGCAGCTCCGACGGCAACGCTGAGATGTAAAAGCAGAAGGAGCGTGACCAGATATTTCATACTGCGTTACCGCCAGCCTGAAGAATTGAAGATACGGGATATTGCCAGTTATGCTTTGCGCGCAAAGCGCTGATCGATATAGGCCAGTATTTCACTGGGTTTGAGCTGCTGAGTACTGTTACCGGTACGGATATAAAATACTTCTTCGTTGTCCCGGGCAAAAAACACCGGCCGCGGCGACATCAGACTCTGGACAAGCAAAATATTCTCGCCACGCAATTCTTTTATCTCGGCACGCACATATTGCGCATATTCCGTGCCCAGGTAGGCATTGAACAGATTGTTCCAGTGCAGCAACAGTTTATCCTCATTTTTAAACCCGTCGCTGGCGAGCCCCAGGCTGCACCCGGCATCATCGACCCCAATCAGCAACATGCCCCCGGCGCTGTTGAGAAAAGCGGCAACGGTCTTGAGGCAGACATTTTCTATCTTCTTGTCCACCTTGCCGGTGTGCAGATTAACACGCAGAGTAGACTTGAATTCAACGCCGTCGCTCTCACCGCTATCCACCAGTTGCTCCAGTTCCGCCGCGCAAAAGGTGCGAAAAGCATAACCGGCCTGCTCTTTCAGGCGGACATTTTCCTGATAAAGCCGTTTACTGCGCGCTTGCAGCGCCAACTGGCTGCGCACGCGCGCTTCGACAATAACGGGATTAAACGGTTTGACAATGTAATCTACCGCCCCCAGGGCAAAGCCCTGTTTTTCATCTTCGCTGGTTGTTTTCGCCGTGATGAAAATTATCGGGATATCCGCCGTGGCAGCGTTGTCCTTCAACTGCCGGCACACCTCATAGCCATCCATCTCCGGCATCATTATATCCAGCAAAATGAGATCGGGGTGGGGCGATTTGGCGGCAATGGCGAGAGCACGCCTGCCGTTGTTGGCAACCTTCACTTTGTAATTGTCGCTGAGAATATTACTTAACAGATCAATATTGGCAGCAGTATCGTCTACTACGAGAACAGTCTGTTTTTCGTTTGCTTCTGACATGGCAAAACCTTTTGCGTAAAATCCCTGTCACTATCACACTGCGGCAAAATGGCAACACCGCCGCCAGCACACGCTGACAACGCCAGCAAAGATAGCATAGTTGCCCGGCGCTAACCAGAGAGAACAAAAAACCGGCGCACAGAGCTTGCGCCAATAGTCAGCAGCATATCCATCCATGGACACGATCCGCTATTTTTTTACCCACGGCACAGCACGCACGCTGAAATCGTCAAATTCCGTCACCGAGTCGGCCTTGGTCCACAGCCCCACCATGCCGTGACTGAAGCGGCGGTCGTGATGATCGAGCAGCAGCTTGCCGTCGAGCCAGGCCTGGATGTGATCGCCGACAGCCACAACGCGCAATTGATGATACTGCCGCAGCCGCGGCGGCGTTACCGTGGCCGAGGCAATCTGATGGCGCCAACCATTTACCACCGTGTACAGACGGAAGTTATCCTCCAGCGCATTGGCGCGCACCACATAGTAGTTTTTAGCGTCAGCGGCACGAAACACCACCGCGCCACTAGCATCAATCTGTCCCGATATGGGGCGGAACTTTACCGCAATATCCACATCGGTGTAGTCGCCGTCAGTGCGCAGAATAAGCGGATAATAATCATCAACACTCTGCTGGCGCAGCACGCCGTTACTGAACACCCACTGCCCGACATAGGGATGCCAGGCGGCACCGGTACTGGAAAAATCATCATTTATCGTTATTTCGCCAGCAACAGCCAGTGTAGACACCAGCAGAACCGAAACGGCAACAACCAGTTTAAGTACAAGTTTCATCTCTGCTCTCCTTGTCGATTATCGTGTTTTCCCTTACACCAGTGATGATGGTCGCGCCAAAACTAAATAAGATGGCACACCATACATTCCTCTTTGGGTGGATGAGCTGCCGACAGCTGAGACTGTACATGACAACGAATGCAGCCATGCTCCAAATGCTGGCGCCGCTCTCCCTCGCCCAGGCGCTGATAAAATCGCCCATGTGTGGCATCAGGAGGCACATCAGGGCCGAGTTTTTTCCGGCTGCCCAGCAGCAGAACCACCAGCAACAGCGCTACCGCGCCAGCGATTACGCAATCTCTTGTGGAAATCCTCATATAAAACCACCTTTGTCATCTATTTATTGTTGAATCCGCACTGCCAATCATGCTACCTTCCACCTATTCTATCAATTAAAAAAAGGAGATGCCCATGAGATTGCTTCTGCTCGTTACCGCCATGCTGGCCTTCGCGGCCGCGCCCCTGCTGGCCCAACCACCGGCAGCGACCCTGAAGAAGATTACCGCCAGCGGCAAGTTCCGCATCGGCTACCGCACCTCGCTGCCCCCCATGTCGTTTCAGGATCAAAATGGCCAACCCCAGGGTTACAGTCTGGATATCTGCCGCAAGGTTGCGGAACAAGTACGCAAGGCCGCCGGCGGCAAAATAGCCGTTGACTATGTGCCGGTAACGGCGGAAAACCGCTTTGATGCCCTGCTTTCCGGCAAGATTGACCTGCTGTGCGGTTCCACCACTGTCACTCTCAAGCGCCGCGAAATTGTCGATTTCAGCCAGCTGACCTTTGTTACCGGCGCGGCGCTGATGACCCGCACCGATAATTACGATAACAACTTCAACGGCAAAAAAATCGGCGTTGTCCCCGGCACTACCACTGCTGCCGAACTGAAAAAGATGCTGAAGGAAACCGGGGTAAAAGCAGAGGTAGTAGAGGTTAAAACCGCTGAACTGGGACGCGACATGCTGCTCAAGCACCAGCTTGACGCCTTTGCGGCCGATCAGGTGGTACTCATCGGCCTGCTTATGACTTCGGCGCAGGGGAAAAGCCTGTCGGTAGATTCCAATTCATTCTCCTTTGAGCCGCTGGCTCTGGCCATGCGCCGCAATGATGCCGATTTCCGCCTGCTGGTGGATCGGGAGATTTCCCGTTTGTACCGCAGCGGTGAAGTTCTGGATATCTATCAAAAATGGCTGGGGCGCTTCTCGCGCAAGCGGCCCATCATGTTTGATGCTCTGTACAAACTCAACGCTACGCCGGAATAAAATCTGCCTGCTTCACCGCCACGGCAGCATAACAGCAAGCGTAGACACCAACGCCGGACAGACAGGAAAACCGCTCCTGATGTCCGGCGTTTTCTTTACTGCCCCGAGTACCTGAACACCGATATTTCCCTTGACTTGGCGACGTTGCGGCATATAATGAAATCCATTTTCAAAATCATCTTTTCTGCTGAAATACATTCAGCGCAAAAAATCGATTGAATTAAATAGCGAATGGATACTCGAATATGCCTTCATCTCTGCGTAGTCTGCAAGTTCACGACAAAGCGGTGGTTACCGCCGTTACCGTCGGCGGCGAAATGGGTCGCCGTCTGCGCGATATGGGTCTGGTTCCCGGCACCGAAATAGAGATCGTCGGCCGCGCCCCCCTCAAGGATCCGGTGGCGCTGCGCCTGCGCGGCTTCACCCTTACCCTGCGCAACAACGAGGCCGACTTTATCCGCGTGGAAAAAAGGGTTGTGTAAACCATGAAAACCAGAACCATCGCCTTTGCCGGTAACCCCAACGCCGGCAAAACCACCCTGTTCAACACCATCACCGGCTCGCGCCAGCACGTGGGCAACTACCCCGGCATCACCGTCGAACGCAAGGAAGGCAGCGTTGATGTCGGCGATGTGCGTCTGAATATCATCGACCTGCCCGGCTGCTACTCTCTTACCGCCTACACCCAGGAGGAACTTGTCGCCCGCCAGGTACTGGTGGAGGAGCGCCCCGATCTGGTGGTTAACGTGGTGGACGCCACCCGCCTGGAGCGCCACCTGTACCTGACTGTTCAATTCCTCGAATTGGGAATTCCGGTAATACTGGCCTTGAACATGATGGACGATGTGCGCAACAAGGGGATGAGCATTGATATCGCCGCGTTAGCCAAAGCACTTGACAGCGACGCCGTGGCCACCGTGGCGCGCGGCGGCGAAGGCAAAAAAGAACTGCTGGAGCAGATAGTTGCCACCAGCGCCAGCCGCAGCGGCGACTGGCAACCGCTGGTTATCTCCTACGGTCCCGATATCGACCCGGTACTGGAGCAGATGATCGATATCATCGAAAAACAGCAGTTTCTCACCGCCAGATACCCGGCACGCTGGATCGCCATCAAATATCTCGAAGGCGATGAGGATCTGCGTCGGCAGGGGCAATGCGATGCGGAAACCAGCGCCCGTCTCGACCAACTGGTGCAGCGGCTGCACGATCACTGCCTGAAAACCCTCAATTCATTTCCCGAAGCTATCATTGCCGACTATCGCTACGGCTTTATCCATTCCGTTCTGCGCGACGGCGTAGTAACCGAGCGCGAACACGACGCCCGGCTGGATATGAGCGATAATCTGGATAAGGTGCTCACTCACAAGGTGGTCGGCCCGCTGCTGCTGTTTGCCCTGCTGTACCTGATGTTTCAGATCACCTTCACCCTGGGCGACTATCCCATGCAGCTGATGCAGGTGCTGTTCAACTGGCTGGCCGATACGGCCTCCGGTATCATTCCGCCCGGCTATATGCAATCACTGGTAGTATCAGGGATAATTGATGGCGTCGGCGGCGTGCTGAGCTTTGTACCGCTGATCATGTTGATGTTCATCATGATTTCGTTTCTGGAGGATTCCGGCTATATGGCACGGGTGGCTTACATGATGGACAAGGTGTTCCGCATGTTCGGCCTGCACGGCAGTTCGGTGATGCCGTTTATCATCTCCGGCGGCATCGCCGGTGGCTGCGCCGTACCCGGCGTGATGGCGGCGCGCACGTTGCGCAGCCCGCGGGAAAAACTGGCTACCATCCTAACGGCGCCGTTTATGCCCTGTGGCGCCAAAATTCCGGTGTTTTTGCTGCTCATCAGCGCTTTTTTTACCGAACATCGCGCCTTTATCATGTTTGCCATCACCCTCACCGCCTGGGTGATGGCATTGCTGGTGGCGCGCCTGCTGCGCTCCACCATTATTCGCGGTGAATCGACGCCGTTTGTCATGGAGCTGCCTCCCTACCGCTGGCCGACCCTGCAGGGCATCATGATTCACACCTGGGAGCGCACCTGGGAATATATCCGCAAGGCCGGTACCGTTATTCTGGCCATCTCGATGCTGCTGTGGGCGGCCATGACCTTTCCGGCTTTGCCGCAGGCTCAACAACAGCACTACCAGCACCGGCGCGCAGCATTGCAACAACAGGTTGCCGCCTGCTCGGACGATCTATGCCGTGCGACAAAAGCAGATATGCTGCGCAGTCTGGAACAGGATCACAACGCCACCGCCCTGCGCTACTCCGCTGCCGGAAGGCTGGGGATAATGCTGGAGCCATTGAGCAAGCTGGCCGGCTTCGGCTGGCGCACCAATATTGCCCTCATCGGTGGTGTTGCCGCCAAGGAGGTAATCGTCTCCACCCTGGGTACAGCCTATTCCCTGGGAGAAATTGACAGTGAAGAGTCATCGCCATTGGCAGAGCGCATTCAACAGGATCCTGAATGGAATCGCGCCAGTGCCGTCAGCGCCATCATCTTTATCCTGCTTTACGCACCATGCTTTGTCACTCTTGTGGTGATGTCCCGCGAAGCCAGCTGGGGGTGGGCCATGTTTGCCCTGGTGTTCAACAGTGCCATCGCCTTCCTGCTGGCCAGCATCGTCTACCAGATCGGCAGCATGGTATAAAGCGCCTAACAGCGAGAATACACGCGCTATTTTTTCGCTGGACATGCGATAAAAACTCTGTATATTGAGATATGTTTTGTCCAGACGGGTGCCTTGGGCACCTTGTGGTCTACTATATTTAATTTTAAAGAAGGAGATGTAAAAATGGCTCATGTAATTGGTGAAGATTGCACCAGCTGCGGTGCGTGTGCGGATTCCTGCCCGGTAGAAGCTATCTCTGAAGGCGATGAGCGCTATGAAATTGATGCAGACACCTGCACCGATTGCGGCGCCTGCGTTGATGCCTGCCCGGTAGGAGCAATTTCCGAAGGTTAAAACAAAACGGCAAAAAACAATGTTGTACCAGGCGACAACTTCAATAGTTGTCGCCTTTTTTGTGCCTTTCGTTACTGCCACTACAACCTGCAGTTACAACACATTGCGGCATATTTGACCTGTTTCATTTTTTTTGTTGGCTATTTCCACCACAACGTGTTAGTGTCTTTCTCGTGCTTTCAGTTTAGTACGGTGAGTCTTTTATTTTTCTGGCACAGCAACGTACCGACGGCTCCCGGCTGCAGGCACTGATACAGACCGGCACAATCCGGCAAAAAAAGGAGTAAGAAACAATGGCACAAGGTTCAGTAAAATGGTTCAATGACGCAAAGGGTTTTGGTTTCATTGAGCAAGACGGTGGTCCCGATGTATTTGTTCACTTTTCCGCTATCGGCGGCGAGGGTTTCAAATCCCTCTCAGAAGGTGACCGCGTAGAATTCGAAATTACCGACGGCCAAAAAGGTCCTCAAGCAGCTAACGTGGTAAAGCTGTAAATTTCTGATTGTTACCGACGACAAGCCCCGACGCGCCAGCGTCGGGGCTTTTTTGTTGTCCGGCGCAGGCAAAAAACCGCGCCAACTCCACAACCACGGCTTTAATCTTGACAGCGAGACGCCGCCATTGCTAGTGTCCTGCGTAGTCGTTTTTCGTCGTCACCGCGTCCCGCAAGCGACACGCGTCATCTCGTCATGCAAAGGTTTATAACGCCGTGAAAGTCCTGATTTCCGACAATTTTTCCCAGCAGGGGCTCGAAGTACTCGCCGCCGTCGACAGTATTGAGGTAGACTACTGCCCCGGCGTAACAGCCGAACATCTGCGCCAGCGCATAACCAGTGCCGATGCCCTGGTGGTACGCGGCGGCACAGCGGTAACGGCAGAACTGCTCGCAGATGCCCCCAAATTGAAAATAATTGCCCGCGCCGGCATCGGCCTGGGCAACATCGACATGAACGCCGCCACCCGCCACGGCATCGTAGTAACCAACACCCCCACCGGCAGCACCACCACCATTGCCGAGCACGCCATCGCCATGTTGCTGGCATCAGCACGGATGATTCCCCAGGCATATAACTCGGTACGCCGTGGCGAATGGAGCTCGGCGCCGTTTCGCGGTGCAGAGCTTCGCGGCAAAACCCTTGGAGTTATCGGCGGCGGCAAAATAGGCCGTCTGGTTATTGAATACGCCCGTGGCCTGCACATGCAGGTCAACCTGTATGACCCCTACCTATCGGAAAATATCATCCAGCGTCTTGGTGCATGCAAGGTGTCGTTCGATGAACTACTGACAAGCGCAGACTTCATCTCTTTGCATATCCCTCTCAACATCGAAACAGAACAGCTTCTCGATGCCAAGGCCTTTGCCAGAATGAAACCCGGCTGCCGTTTGATAAACTGCGCCCTGGGCGGACTTATAAACGAAACAGATATGATTGCCGCCCTGCAAAACGGCACCCTGGCGGCGGCAGCTCTGGATACCTTTGCCACCGAGCCGCCGACGCCGGACAATCCACTGCTGCACATGGACAATGTCATCTATACACCACACTTGCGCGCCGCCACTGTAGATGCCCAGGTAAATGTCACCGTACAGGCAGCCCGCCAGGTGATCGACTTTCTCACCACCGGTGTGGTGCACAACTCCCTCAACATTCCGGCCATCAGCGCGGAACTGCTGGAGAGTCTGCGCCCGTATCTGCGGCTGGGCGAAGGTATGGGCTCATTTCTGGCACAGCAACTCAATAAACAGCCCTTCTCCAACATTGCCGTCAGCTACTGCGGCGAGGTGTTGGAGCTGCAATCAACTCAGCCCATAACCCTGGCAATCCTCAAGGGATTGCTCACCCCCATCCTCGGCGACCGGGTAAATTACGTCAACGCCCCACATCTGGCGCGGGAACGGGGAATAAGTGTCACAGAAACCCGGCGAAATGTTGCCGAAGGGTTCTCAAATATGATAGAGTTGCGTGTTTCGGGCGCACAGGGGGAGCGTTCTGTGCGCGGAGCCATGTTCAACAACAACGAAGGGCGCATAATCGCCGTGGACGGCTACTCGGTGGAGGCAACTCCCCAGGGCACCATTCTGGTGGTGACCAACCGCGACCGACCCGGTGTTATCGCCCTGCTCGGCACCCTGCTGGCGCAGGCCAATGTCAACGTCGCCATGATGAACCTGTCTCGCGCCCAGCTCAACGGCACAGCCATGTCGCTGCTGACGGTAGATCACCGGGTGCCGGAGGCCACTTTGGAGCAGTTGCGCCGCGATGACAATATTCTCGCCGCAATCCAGGTGGAATTGCCCACGTATTAAAACAGCGCCGCGCTTCAGGCGCGACAGGAATAACATATCGATGAATCGCGACAACACCGCCGTAGAGGCCATGATTCCCAAAGGCGTAAAAGACTTTCTGCCCATAAACGCCGTCAAGATCGAACACCTTAAAAACACCCTGCAGCAGGTCTTTTCCCTGTGGGGCTTCCAACCGGTCACACCGCCGTCACTGGAATTTCTCCATGTGCTGGAGCTCGGTCTGGGCAGCGATTTAAAAAACAGCACCATGCGCTTTGATGACCGCCAAAGCGGTAATATGCTGGCGTTTCCGCCCGACATCACCCCGCAACTGGCACGGGTGTTCGCCACCCGCATGCAGGAAGCCCCCCTGCCCCAACGGCTGTGCTACTCGTGCCGGGTGTTGCGCCACGCCGAGCAACAAGCGGGCAAAGACCGCGAGATCTTCCAATCCGGCGTTGAACTCATTGGTCAGTCCGGCCCCCAGGCCGACGCGGAAGTAATCGCCATCGCCATTGAGTCGCTGCAAACCTTGGGCGCTGAGAATTACACCATTGATATCGGTCAGGTGGAATTTTTCCGTGGCGTGCTGGAATCGCTGCAATTACCGCCAGAACAACTATCCACCCTGCACGATACCATTCTGCATAAGGATATCTCCAATCTTAAGCACCAGTTGGAACAACTGCCTCTTAACAGTGCGCAGTACGATGAAATAATCGCCCTACCACGCCTGTTCGGCGGCGCCGAAGTTCTCGACCGGGCGGCAGCAGTAGTCAACAACGAGCGCTCGCGCCGGGCGCTGGACAACCTGCATCAAACATTAGTATTGCTGGAAGCTTATGATGTGGGTAAACACATCACCATCGACCTGGGGGAGTTGCGCGGCCTTGACTACTACACCGGCATAACTTTTCAGGGTTTTTTGAGCGGCTTCGGCAAAGCCATCTGCCTCGGCGGGCGCTACGACGATCTTACCGGTCTGTATGGCCGACCAGCACCGGCCACCGGATTTGCTTTCAACCTGCTCAACCTGCTGTTTTCCATGACAAGTCAGCTAGGTGAAGTGGTGCGCCCAACTGTCGACATTCTGCTCACCAGTACCAACGGCATCGACAGCACCATACACAAGGTAGCGCGTGCGCTGCGCCGCAGCGGCCATTCCACCTGCATAACCAACTATGACAGCACCGCAAACATTAACTACGCGCGCAAAATGAACTTTGCGCATCTGCTTACCATCGCTGCCGACAACCAACAGGCAACCCTGCTCACCATAAGTGACGGCAGCAGCACTAATACCACAGTCAAGGAATTGCTTGACGGCAGTTTTTCTCTGTAATCTACCAGGAGCACTCAACATGGCAAATGTTGTAATAGTCGGCGCCCAATGGGGCGACGAAGGCAAGGGCAAAGTTGTTGACATCTACACCGAATACGCCAACACCGTGGTACGCTATCAGGGCGGCAACAACGCCGGGCATACCCTGGTAGTCGGTGATGAAAAAACAGTACTCCATCTCATACCGTCCGGTATTCTTCATGATGGCAAAAAATGCATCATCGGTAACGGTGTTGTTCTCGATCCCAAGATTTTTATCGACGAGGTAACCGCGCTACAAAAAAAAGGCTACCTCAAGGATGAATCACAACTGGTGATCGACCGCAATGTCCACATTATTATGCCGTACCACAAAAAGATCGACATTGCGCGTGAAAACAAACCCAAAGAGCGCCGCATCGGCACCACCGGCCGCGGCATCGGCCCTACCTACGAGGACAAAGTAGGTCGCCGCGGCATCCGCCTGTCCGACCTGGTCAATCCCCACTCGTTTGCCCAGAAGGTAAAAGAGGTACTGCCGGAAAAGAATTTTTTACTGGAGAACTTCCTGCAGGAAGCACCGTTGAGCGAACAGGAAATCCTTGACGAATACAGCAGCTACGGTGCCATTTTGAAAAAATTTATCGGCAACACCTCCATGCTGCTCGATCAGCAACGGAGCAAAGGTGCCAATATTCTCTTTGAAGGCGCCCAGGGCAGCCTGCTTGACATAGACCACGGCACCTACCCTTATGTAACCTCCTCCTCCACCATCGCCGGCGGCGCCTGTACCGGCAGCGGTTTCGGGCCACGCTTCATCGACGAGGTTATCGGCATCTCCAAAGCCTATGTCACCCGTGTTGGCGAGGGACCGTTCCCTACCGAGTTGAATGATGAAATGGGCGAGCACCTGCGTGCCGCAGGCAGCGAATTCGGCGCTACCACCGGCCGTCCGCGCCGCACCGGCTGGCTCGACATCGTCGCCCTGCGCGAAGCGGTACGCACCAACGGCTTAAGCGGCCTGGCCATCACCAAGCTGGATGTCCTTAATGATCTGGAATCTATCAAAATCTGCACCGCCTACTCCTATCAGGGAATGCTGCTCGAAGAATTTCCTCACGAACTGAGCGTGCTCAACGATTGCAAGCCGGTATACGAAGAGCTGGACGGCTGGCGCTGCGACATCAGCGGCATAACCAGCTACGCCGCGCTGCCGGAGCAGGTTAAAACCTACCTGGGCAAGATTGAGCAGGTAAGCGGTGCGCCGGTGGTGCTGGCTTCGGTGGGACCGCGCCGCGACCAGACCATACAGATTCGCAATCCGTTTGCTTAGCGGGTTATTTATCCAAAAAAGGTGTTGACTTCGCAAGGGGCTTAACGTATAACACACCTCGTTGTGAGCCGGTAGCTCAGTTGGTAGAGCATCTGACTTTTAATCAGATGGTCGTGGGTTCGATCCCCCCCCGGCTCACCATTTTTAACTGAACGTCCCTATCGTCTAGCCTGGCCCAGGACACCGCCCTTTCACGGCGGCGACAGGGGTTCGAATCCCCTTGGGGACGCCAGATATATTTGAGAGGCCCTGTTGCTTGGCAGCAGGGCCTTTTCCTTTACCTTCTGCAAACGAAAGACAACAACAATGCCAGCAGAGCAACCAACTCAACAGGTAGAAATTTTTGCCGACGGTGCCTGCAGCGGCAACCCCGGCCCCGGTGGCTATGGCACCATTTTGCGCTACGGTGACCAAATAAAAGAGCTCTCCGGCGGCGCTAGGAACACCACCAACAACCGCATGGAGCTGATGGGGGTTATTGTTGGACTGGAAGCGCTTAAACGCCCGTGTCAGGTAAGTGTTACCACCGATTCACAGTATGTTTACAAGGGGATAACCCAATGGATTCACGGCTGGAAAAAAAATAACTGGAAAAATTCCCAGAAAAAGGCTGTACTCAACCAGGATTTATGGCAACGTCTTGAACAGGCGGCGGCACCACACCAAGTTGAATGGCACTGGGTCAAGGGGCATGCCGGGCATGTCGAAAATGAGCGCTGCGATGAGCTTGCTCGTGCCGCCATCTCTGCATACAACTGACAACTCGAACCATGGGAGAAACAATTATGGACGCTATCGACCAGTTTTTGGCGGCACCGGCATTTGCCGTTGCCGGCGCATCGACCAATCGGGACAAATACGGCAACAAGGTGCTGCGCTGCTACATGCAGAACAACAAAAAAGTGATTCCTATAAATCCACGCGCCGAAACCATCGAAGGTCTGCCCTGCGTTGCCTCGGTACTGGATCTGCCCGACGAAGTGGCCAGCCTGTCCATCATCACCCCACCTAAAATCACCGAGCAAGTGGTTGCTCAGGCGGCAGAAAAAGGGATAAAAAACGTATGGATGCAGCCCGGTGCTGAAAGCGAAGCTGCCGTGCAATTCTGCCACGACAACGGCATCAATGTTATCGCCGATGGCAGCTGTATTCTGGTGGTACTCCACTACCACGAGGCACATTAACACGCCGCTACTGTAAATCCGGCAGATTTTACGGATCGAAGCGAACAAACTTTGATGAGAACAGATTTTCGTTTGATACAATAAAAAACCCCCGGTTGCCATACAAGCGACCGGGGGTTTCTTGTTTATCTTCACTGCACGTTTTGTCAGCTTTTTACCAACTCCACAGCCACGGTGGAACCACCGACCGGAACCGCCTGGCGCGCTGCCATATCAGCAAAGTGATAAGGGGCAAACACCAGCCCGGCGGGGACATAAGGGCTGAGCTTGACGGGGCCGCTGAAGCTGCCCACTGCGCTCTTCACAGTCACACTGTCACCGTCCTTAACACCAACCTTGGCGGCATCGGCGCTATTGAGCTCCACATAACCGCCAGGCGCGATCTCCAGTGCGCCGGGCGCATAGGTAGAGGTAACACCGGTATGGGCGTGCATCTTGCCGGTAAGCAGCTGCAGCCCCTTTACAGCAATCGCCTTATCGCTCTTGCTGAACACCAGGGACGCCGCCTTGGGCTCATAGGCAGCCTTGGCACACGGCACAATATATTTATCACCACTGGGTTCGACAGTGGTGAACAGGCCACTGAGATCATTCAGTTCCGCCAGAATCTTCTCATTGCACAGCGTCTGCTCCCTGCCGGTGGTAGCGGCAAGAAAATCGGCGAAAATCTGCTTATCGCTGCGTGCCTGAGCCAGCGGCTTAACCGCTTTACCCAGCGCTCCAGCACTGTTATCACAAGCGATCCAGGTACCGGATTTTTCGGCGTAGGCCGCAGCCGGCAACACCACATCAGCCATGGCGGTAAGCTCAGAAGCGAGGATATCCTGCACCACCAGAAACTCCACCTTTTCCAGCGCCTTCTTCCAGCGCGCGCTTTCGGGCCAGGTTACCAGCGGATTGGTTGCGGCCACGTAGAGCATCTTGATGGCACCTGACTCTATCCCCTCAAGAATCTGCACCGCATTCATGCCGCCCTGCGGCAGAGCATCCACGCCCCACGCTGTGGCGAAATCAGCCGCAGCGGCGCTGTACTCTTTATAGCCCGGCAGCATCTCGGCACGCACGGCGCAATCGAGCAGCCCCTGAGTATTGGCGCGCTCGTCAACCGGAAACAGTCCGGCGCTGTTAAGGGCGCCGCTGACCACAGCCAAATCGCCGAGGGCGGCGGTAACTTCCTTGCACAACACCGACTGCGCAACATCAGCACCAAAGATAATGGCGACACTGTCTGCGGCGCCCAGCAGTTCGGCAGCTTCCTTGAGCAGTTCCAGAGAAACGCCGCTGGTTTTTTCAACCTTCTGCAAATCAACCTTGGCGGCAAACTTTTTAATGTCAGCGCCGTTCTTGACAAATTTTTTCACAAAAGCGCTGTCAAGCTGACCATTATCGACAATCAGCTTGGTCAAACCGGCGGCCAGCAACACCTCGCTGCCCGGCTTGTAGTTGAGGAAACAATTGGACAGCCCGGCAATACGCACGTTGCGCATGTTGGCCACCACCAGTTTGGCGTCGTTGCGGCGCAGGGCACGTTGAATCATGTAGTTGACCTGCGGTTGCTCAGCAGTAATGTCACTGCCGAACACCAGTACCGCATCGGCACCAGCAATGGCGGCCACACTGTTGCTGGCCCCGCGCAGACCGAGATTGGCCGCCAGAGTATCGCTCACCACGGCAGATCCGAAACGGGCCTCGCTGTCGATGTTATTGCTGCCAAAACCGGCGCGGAACAACTTCTGGAACAGGTAGTTCTCCTCCACCGTCAGGCGGGCGGAGCTCAAGCCGGCAACCGCAGCGCCGCCAACTTCGGCGGCCTTGGCAGTTATCTGCGCATACGCATCATCCCACTGCGCTTCCACCTGCTTAGCGCCCTGCTTTACCAGCGGCGCGGTAAGACGTTTGTCGCTGTTGACAAAACCGTAACCGAAACAGGTATCAAAACTCATCACGCCGTCATTTACGGTCACATCGTCCTCTGAGGTGATCCGATACAGCTTGTTGCCGCGTACGTTAAGTTCTACCTGCTCCAGCGGCCCGCAGGCAAAGCCGATGCTTGGCACCTTGTTCAGGGTCCAACTGCGCGAGGAGTGCTTGAAGGGCTTGGAGATCATCGCCCCCACCGGACATACCGCCACAGCGTTGCCCTCGATATAGGGGTCTATTTCGTTATCGGGCTTGCGCGTAATAAACGCCTTGTCGCCGCGCTCAGAGACGGTGAAGGTACCGATGCCGGTAAGTTCGTGACCGACCTTGACGCATCTTTCACACAAAATGCACCGTGACGGGACATTCTCGATGAGAGGCCACACGGTAATCTTGGGCATGGCCACATCCTCGGCACTGTAGGGCTGCTGCAGAATGTGCATGTCGTAACAGATATTCTGCAGATCGCACTCACCGGCGGCATCACACACCGGACAGTCGAGGGGGTGATTTACCAGCATCAAGCGGATAATATCGCGACGCTTCTTCTCCAATTCCGGCGTGCTGGTAGTAACCACCATGCCATCAATGGCCACGGTGTTGCACGCCGTAACCGGCGCATCAACGCCTTGCACCTCCACCAGGCACACCCGGCACGCCCCGGTGGTGGAAACCTTTTTCAGGTAGCACATGGTCGGAATCTTGATGCCCAGCTTCTCAGCGGCAGCTATGATAGTCGCCCCCGATTCCACCTGGACACTCTGACCATCAATCGTCAAGTTGATCATTGCCTTGGTATTTTTATCGCTCATGTGAGTAGATCCTAAATAGTGTCTTGGTTTCCTGCAATTAATCCGTGAGCTGTCCGCCCTTACTGGTCAATCGCCACCATGGCAACACGGTAGCAGCGCAGGCAACGGTCAGCTTCCACCACCGCCTGACTCTCCGGCATGGCCAGTTCGATTTCCTCGTAATTCTTGGCCCGCTCCGGCCCGCTGATCTTGGGCTGGTGCTCACGCTTGAGGCCACCGGGCAGCGGAATTTTTTCTTTATCGTTGAACACGCCAAGGCGGTTTACCGCGTCTTCCAGCGCTTCCTCGTCGTCAAGCATCGCCTTGCCATCCTTGAGATAACGATTGAGCACGCTGGCGGCACGTTTGCCGTGGCCGACAGCCATTACCACCGTCATGGCGCCGTACTCGCAGTCACCACCGGCGAACACGCCCTCGTCATCGGTCATCATGGTGCCACCGTGGGTAAGAACGCTGTTCCAGCGGGTTTTCTTTATCTTGCAGTCTTTGCAGTCATCCAGATACGACAGATCGGGATCCTGGCCGATGGCGGGAATAACCATGTCACAGGGGATGACATACTCGGAACCGGGTACCGGCTTGGGCCGCCGCCGTCCGGACTCATCCGGCTCACCCAGTTCCATCTTGATTACTTCAACGCCGGTAATCTTGTTGTTCTTGGTAACCAGCTTGGTGGGGTTGACCAAAAACTCAAAGCGTACACCTTCCTCCTCGGCGTCGTCGACCTCATACGATTCAGCCGGCATCTCGTTGCGGGTACGCCGATAGACCAGAATAGACTCCTCGGCTCCTTCACGCAACGCCACGCGCACACAGTCGATGGCGGTATTACCGCCGCCGACCACCACTACCCGCTTGGGCGTCTTGATTCCTTGCCCCAGAGCCACGGCACGCAGATAGTGGATACCGCCGGGCGAGAACCCTTCGTAACCGGCATCCTCGCCGTCGACACCCATGGGCTTGGACTTGAAGCACCCGGTGCCCAGGAAGATGGCGTCGTACTCCTTTTTGGCATCGCTCAGAGCGATATCCCTGCCCAGCTTGGTATTATAGACAATCTCCACACCGAGGGAGGCGATGTTCTCCGCCTCGCGCCGCAGCAGATGGCGCGGCATACGGTAGTCGGGGATACCTACAGCAACGGTACCGCCCGGCTCAGGCAGCATCTCGATAATTTTAACCTTATGCCCTTCCAGCGCCAGATAGTACGCACAGGTAAGCCCGGCCGGACCGGCACCGACCACCAGCACTTTTTTGCCGGTAGGCGCCTTGGGTTTGGCCGGGAACGGCTTGTGATGCATCCATTCGTGATCAGACGCCACCCGCTTGAGCACCATAATGCTTACCGGCTCATCCACCAGCGCCCGACGGCAGGCAGTTTCACACGGATGGGGACATACCCGGCCGCACACCGCCGCAATGGGCATCCGCCGCCGTATAACATCCAGCGACTCGTCAAAGCGGTAGTTTTTGATCTCCTCAATGTAAGCGGGGATGTCAATATGCGCCGGGCAGCGATCCATACATGGAGCGGTAAGCTTATCGCGATAATCGATACCGGCAGCAGGTGCCTTGCGCTTGCCGTTTATATAGGCCAGATAATCATCACGGAAGTGGTTGACAGTATCCTGAACCGGAATAACCGCCGTTTTACACAGGGTACATTTGCACTCTTCCAGCAACTCGGACAGATTGAGGATGGTATCCAGATCCGCTTCGCTCCCATGGCCTTCCACGATCCGCGCCAGCGTATCCTGCAGCACGCGCGTCCCTTTTTTACCGGGGGTACATTTGCCGCAACAGTGCTTTTCCTGTACGCGCTTCATGTACTCGGCGGCCATAGCCACCACGTCGGTATCCTTGTCAAGCAGAACAACACCATCCCAGCCCATAAAGGCCTTGACCTTGCTGTTACCCAGATATTCTGTAGGAATTTTAAGCTTCAGTGAAGCCAGATCAGCCGAACCGCCGCTGCGGTTGTCGACGATTTTTCTTCCCCAGCTGGAAAAAACTATTTCAGACAATATTACCTCCTGTGATACCCATGCCCTCGCCAGCAAGAGAGCGCTTTATTTTCCACAAAACGGACGGACCACCGCCGGTTCTGTTGCAAACGACCACTGACCTTTTGTATACAGTATGCAGGTAAATACCACAACAGAGCCTATTAAATCAAGGATAATTTTGCCGGTGCCAGCACGGATTTACTCATCCGGCACCGCGGAAAGCGGCGGCATGAAAAACTACGGGCATAGCAGTTTTTACTCTGTTATATCAATATGTTATTAGCACAGACATCATTCAGGCGGCGTTGCTGCGCAATGTGGCTATAGCGGCTGCATAGTCGGGCGCGTTAAACACGGCGCTACCGGCGACAAACACCTCCGCCCCGGCGGCGGCTATGGCGGCAATGTTGTCGGCCTTGACTCCGCCGTCCACTTCCAGTTCCACCTCCCGACCACTGGCGTCGATCATGGCACGCAGCGCGGCAATTTTATCCAGCGCCGAGGGGATAAAGCTCTGGCCGCCGAAACCGGGGTTGACACTCATCACCAGAATCAGATCCACCTCGGCAACAATCACCTCCAGCATCCCTGCCGGTGTAGCCGGATTTATCGACACCCCGGCTTTTTTGCCCAGGCCGTGAATCAGCTGCACGGTGCGGTGCATATGCGCCACCGCCTCTTGATGCACGGTGATAATGTCGGCCCCGGCGGCGGCGAAATCGGGGATATAGCGATCCGGCTCTTCAATCATCAGATGGACATCCAGCGGCAATCTGGTTACCTTACGCAACGCCTGCACCACCGGCGCGCCGATGGTGATATTAGGGACAAAGTGGCCGTCCATCACATCTACATGGATATAATCGGCTCCGGCTCGCTCCACAGCGGCAATATCGTTACCCAGATTGGCAAAATCGGCGGACAGAATTGACGGGGCGATCTTTATCATTGCTCTCTCCAGCGCAGTAGAATTTATGGGAATTTTACCCGTTTATACGCCGCAACACCACGGCAAAGAAACAGTCCATGTTGTCGTGCCACGGCGTAAATGTGGACAGGGCGCCGCGTTTATCACACAGTTGCTGCCAGTGCGGCGGCGCAATCTGCGCCACCGGCACCAGCTCATAATCGGTGTGATGGGCGAGAAAATCATCCACCACCTGCCACGATTCCTCCACCGTAGTGGTACACAGTGAATACACCAGCAGCCCGCCGGGGGCAAGCATTTCGGCGGCGTTGGCGAGAATTTTCCGCTGCAGCAGCGCCAGTCGCGTCACATCTTCCTCCTGCCGCCGCCAACGCACCTCCGGATTGCGACGCAGCACCCCCAGGCCACTGCAGGGCGCATCCACCAGCACTTTGTGAAACGAACCGCTGTCAGCGCTCGCTGGCGTAGCCGTCATATCACGACGCAGCGTTTTGACGCAGCCACAACCGAGGCGTTGCGCCGCCCGCTGCAGAGTTTTAAGGCGTGAAGCGTGAATATCCGAGGCGCTGATGCTGGCCTCGTCGCCACACAGGGCGGCAAGATGGGTGGTTTTGCCGCCCGGCGCGGCGCAGACATCGGCAATTCGCTCTCCGGGCTGCGGCTGCAACAGCGGCGCGATAAGCATGCTGGCTTCGTCCTGCAACTGGTACCACGACGGGTCAATCTGCTGCAAGACAGCGATACCGCCGCCGCTCACAGTAATCCCTTCGGCGGCAAAGCGGGTTGGTGCGGCGGCGGCACCGTGGCGCTGCAACTCTTCCAGCACCTGGCGACGCTCCACCTTGAGAGTATTAACGCGCAGGGTTACCGGCGCCGCCTCACTTTGGCACTGTGCCAGCGCCACCGCTGTCGCCACATCATACTGACGCAGCCAGCGCCGCGCCAGCCACAGCGGCAGAGAACAACCGGTCGCCATCTGCTCCGCTCCGGCGGCAGGATCGGGGCAGGTTATTTCGTCACGCCGACGAATACAGCCGCGCAACACAGCGTTTACAAGGCCGGTGGCGCGCTCCAGCCCCAGGCGGCGCGCCAGTTCCACTGTGCTATGTACTGCGGCGCGCTCCGGGACACGGTCGAGATAAAGCAGCTGATAAGCCCCCAGGCGCAGCAGCAGCAATACCGCCATCTCCAGCGCACTTAGCGGCTGTCGGCACAGGTGGGACAAAACAAAATCGAGGCGACCACGCTGACGCAGTACGCCGTAAACCAGTTGCGTCGCCAGGGCACGCTCGCGTCCGTCCAGCCCGGCACTGGCGCGCAGGGCAGCGTCCAGCGCCACGTCGGAGTAGGCACCCTGCGCCTCCACCCGCCACAACACATTGAACGCCAGGGCGCGCGCCTCGGTTACGGCAATCTTTTTAAGTCTGGCCATCCACCGCCTCCATAACACAACGGGAGGCGTGTCTCCACCCCTCCCGTCGTTACACAATAACGCTACTTATTCTCAAGTCTTGAACAAACGCTCACAACACCGGTGGCGGACTTTTGCGCCGCCATCAGATTTTAAGCAATTACGCCGCCATGGCCTCCAGCCGCCGCACCCGTTCATCCATGGGCGGATGGGTGGAAAACAGGCTCTGCAGCCCTTTGCCGCTTAACGGGTTGACGATAAACATATGCGCTGTGGCATCGTTGACGTTATGCATGGGCATCCGGCGGTTGGCCATCTCCAGCTTGCGCAGGGCATTGGCCAGATAAAGCGGATTACCGCACATTTTAGCGCCGCCTTCATCGGCCAGATACTCACGCGAACGTGATACCGCCATCTGCACCAGTCCAGCGGCTATGGGCGCAAAGATAGATGCCAGCAGTATCACAAAAATATTGCCACCCTCCTCGTCATCGCCCCCCAGGCCGAACATGGCCGCCCACTGCGCCATGGTGGCCAGATATGATATGGCACCGGCGATGGTGGCGGCAACGGAGCCGATGAGGATATCGCGATGCTTCACATGGCTGAGCTCATGCGCCATAACCCCCATCAGTTCCTCGCGGGTGAGAATGTTCAAAATCCCCTCGGTGGCCGCCACCACGGCATGTTTCGGACTGCGCCCGGTGGCAAAGGCGTTGGGCGTGGCATCGGGGATAACGTAAACGCGCGGCATCTCCAGATTATTGCGCAAACACAGCTCACGCACCACATCGTACAACACACCACTGGTCACCTCGCGCCCTTTGTACATGCGGATGACGATTTTATCCGAGAACCAGTAGGAACCGATGTTCATCACCCCGGCCAGTACCAGCGCCACGACAGCACCGCCCTGGCCGCCGATGGCACCACCAATGGCCATGAGCAGCAGCGTGAGCAGCGCCATAAAAGCAACCGTTTTTACACTGTTAATCATATTGCAAATCCTCCACCGTTATTATTTTTTTGTCGTATTTTCTGCCGGACACACCCCGGCACGGTGGATAATATAGGCAGCCACGGCACCAATTACAAGGCTCAAAGCACAGTTTTGCAACTGTGCCAATCCACGCCCGGAAAGCCCGTCAGACTCCCAGCCTGGTGCCGGGCGGCAACTGCCGTCCGCGCAGAAAAGCGGCGGCATCGAGGCGCTTCTTCCCCGGCAACTGCAACTGGCCGATACAGACCGCGCCGTCGGCACAGGCCACCACCACACCAGCGCCGTCGGCACTCAGCACCGTACCCGCCGCGTTTTTCGCATCGCCGTCGGCCACGCGGGTGGCAAACACCTTGAGCACCGCACCGTCCAGGGTTGTATACGCCGCCGGCCACGGATCGAGGCCGCGAATCTGGTTGTGAACATCCTGAGCCGGACGGTTCCAGTCGATGAGGCCGTCCTCCTTTTTCAGCATTCCGGCATAAGTGCTCAGGCTGTCATCCTGCTTTTCCCGCCGCAGGGTACCGGCGCACAACTGGCGCAGGGTTTCCTCCATGGCCTCACGCCCCAGCGGCGCCAGGCGGTCGTGCAACTCTCCGGCGGTTTCGTCAGGGCGGATCTCCAGCTCCTTTTTCACCAGCATATCGCCGGTATCCAGGCCGATATCCATCATCATGGTGGTTACGCCGGTAACTTTATCGCCGCAGATGATCGCCTGGTTGATGGGCGCGGCACCACGGTGGCGCGGCAGCAGCGAAGCGTGGACATTAATGCAGCCATAGCGGGGCAGATCGAGCACCGCCTGCGGCAGAATCTGGCCATAAGCCACCACCACAATCAAATCCGGCTGCAACCGACGCAACTGCTCCAGCGCCTCGTCGTCGCGCAGGCGGCGCGGCTGAAACACCGGCAAACCGTACTGCTGCGCCAGTTCCTTTACCGGCGGCATGGCCAGTTTTTTCCCGCGTCCTTTAGGGCGATCCGGCTGGGTAAACACCCCGACCAGATTCAACCCCGCTTCCACCAGGCCGGTAAAGGTATCTAGGGCAAACTCCGGCGTCCCCATAAATACCGTGCGAATATCTTTGCAGTTGATCACGCCGACTCCTGTTGTTCCTGCAGAATTTTTTTATATTTTTTACGGAAAATACTCCGCTTCAGCGGCGACAGCCGATCGACAAACAGTTTGCCGTCGAGATGGTCTATCTCGTGCTGAAAACACACCGCCAGCAACCCTTCCGCCTCGCGCTCCGCCGCACTACCGTCCAGGGTCTGATAGCGTACATGCACCCAGGCACTGCGTTTGACCACCGCGTTGTAGCCGGGCACCGACAGGCAGCCCTCCTCTTCGCACACTTCGCCATCGCGCTCGACGATATGCGGATTAACCGCCACAATCAAATCGGCGGGTTCATCGCTGCCAGCACAGTCGAGTACAATCAACCGCTGCGACACATTGACCTGCGGCGCCGCCAATCCCAAGCCAGGCGCGGCATACATGGTTTCCACCATATCCGCCGCCAGGGCGGCCAGTTCATCATCAAATACGGTTATCTGCGCCGCCACTTTTTTAAGCACCGGCGCCGGGTAACATTGTATGGGTAGCACTGCCATAATCTGCTCACTATTAGATAAATTCACGTAACCGACAATCAGCGCATCATAAAGCCTGGCCAAGGCCAAGTCAACGCCGGGCGGGATCTCAAGATCAGCGATTAAGCAAAATAGATAAAGAAAAACCTCAAGAAAAATGATAAGATACGGTTACCACAACCATCAAAACTCATAACCCGAGAAGTTAAAAACACTATGCCACAAAGAGTATTACCTTTCACCCAAAATCGGCGATTTCAATAATGTTGTGCTATTTTTCATTATCTTGCCGACTATGAGGGGTATTAATCCCCCTGTGTCAGGCTAGTTGTCGCCCATCCTTGAGTAATATGTGCTAATATGCGGGGCAAACGGAGACGAGGGAATCATGAAACGCAAACAGGCCAAATATTCAGACGAGTTAAGGCAGAGCATAATCGCCAGATTGTTAGCGCCGGTAAA
>JAMOOS010000343.1 GCA_027065245.1 Desulfuromonadaceae bacterium
GCCGGTGTCGTACCGTCTCGATCCCGACAACAACTGGTATCCTGATCTTGATGACCTGCATTTGTCGGTAAAATACAATCCCGCCATCAGCGGTATTCTCATCATTAATCCCGACAATCCCACCGGTGCGGTATACCCGGAGCGCATTCTCATCGAGATGCTGAACATCGCCCGCGAGTACGACCTGTTTATCATCTGCGACGAGATCTACCACAACATAATATACAATGGCGCATCAACCAGGCCTATCTCCGATCTGATCGGTGACCTGCCAGCCATTGCCATGAAAGGGATAAGCAAAGAACTGCCATGGCCCGGTTCCCGCTGCGGCTGGATCGAAGTGTACAATCGCGACAAGGATCACCTGTTTGATCGCTACATACAATCTATCGTCGATTCCAAGATGGTAGAGGTCTGCTCCACCACCCTGCCACAGAAGGCGATACCACCCATCCTCAGCCATCCACAATACAACGAATATCTACACGAACGCACGACACGCTACGAAAAGTTTTCCAATATCGCCTACGATATTCTCAAGGGTGTCGATGGCGTGAAAGTCAACCGCACTAACGGCGCCTTTTATATGAGCGTGGCTTTCGAACGCAACCGCCTCAACGACAAACAGACCTTGCCCATCGACAACGATGAAGTAAAAGAGTTGGTTGAAGGGCTGATCTCGCAGCCAGGCACTTCGTTGGACAAGCGCTTCGTCTACTATCTGCTAGCCTCCACCGGCATTTGCGTGGTTCCCCTCACCTCCTTTTCCACCGAAGAGCACGGCTTCCGTATCACCCTGCTGGAACGGGATGAGCGGGAATTCACCACCATTTTTCAAACTATTGCAGCCAGCATTACAACATATTTACAGTCAGCGTAATCGACAACAACTCACGTTGAGCTGATATTACCAGCCAATAAAAAAACCCGCCAAGCGGGTTTTTTTATTGAGCTTTTAAATTATATCTTCTGTTTATCAGTCTGAACGCCCAATATAAACTGAACAAACAGGCAAAATCTGACCATCCTGCTGCCTACAATCTAACCCAATCCACGATCCAGACCGCGATACTGTATTGCTTCTGCCAAATGAGACTCGCGGATACCCTCGGCACCGTCAAGATCGGCAATGGTGCGCGCTACTTTGAGAATTCTGCTGTAGGTGCGGGCGGAAAAACCGAGGCGGTCAGTTACCAGGGCCAGTAACTTGCTTCCTGCTTCATCTACAGGGCAAAATGTGCGGATGTGTCGTGCCTGCATCTGGGCGTTGGCGTGGATGCCGCACTGGGCCAGGCGCTCCTTTTGGCGCTGGCGGGCTTGTTCAACCCGCTGACGGATGGCTGCGCTCGATTCGGCATCCCGCTTGTCGGCCAGTTCTTCGTGGCAAATACGCGGCACATCCACATGCAGGTCTATGCGATCCAGCAACGGGCCGGACAGGCGGTTACGGTAGCGCTGTAACTGCGGTGGCGTACAGGTGCATTCGTGGGCATTGTCACCTAGATAACCACACGGGCACGGATTCATAGCCGCAACCAGCATGAATGAGGCAGGGAAGGTCAGGCTCTGGGCTGCCCGACAGATAAACACCTCACCATCCTCCAGCGGTTGACGCAACATCTCCAGCACGTTCTTCTTGAATTCCGGCAATTCATCGAGAAACAACACCCCGTTGTGCGCCAGCGACACTTCGCCGGGGCGAGGGATACTACCGCCACCGATGAGTCCGGCATCAGAGATTGTGTGATGCGGAGAGCGAAACGGTCGCTGCACAACCAAGGCATCACTTTTATTTAGCAATCCCGCCACTGAATGGATTTTAGTCGTTTCCAGCGCTTCGTCAAACGACAGTTGCGGCAAAATGGTTGGCAGACGTCGCGCCAGCATGGTTTTGCCACTACCGGGCGGGCCAACCATCAGCATATTGTGTCCGCCAGCAGCAGCTACCTCCAGCGCCCGCTTTACATGCTGCTGGCCACGCACCTCGGCGTAATCATCTCCCTGCATTGGATAGTCCACCGGCGTCATCCCAGCTTGCACACTGGCAGCTATCTCCACCTCACCGTTAAGAAATGATACCACCTGCGCCAGATTTTCGGCAGCATACACCGGCGGGCCGTTGACCACTGCTCCTTCGGCGGCATTTTCTGCTGGCAGTATTATTCCTGCCACATCCCATTGCTGGGCCGCTACGGTTACCGCTAGACAGCCGCGGACCGCTTTTATCCGGCCATCGAGAGACAGTTCGCCCATAAACAGGTAACGTTGGGCTTTACTGTCTACTGCGCCGGTGGCGGTGAGAATGGCAATGGCCATAGGTAAATCGAGGGATGGGGCGTCCTTGCGGATGTCGGCAGGGGCCAGATTTACCGTGATGCGGCGTACCGGAAATTCGTAACCGCTGTTTTTGATTGCCGATTTGACCCGATCCTTGCTTTCCTTAACCGCTCCTTCCGGTAACCCTACCGTAGCAAATTGTGGCAGCCCTTGCGCTACGTCAACTTCTACTTCTACCGGATAAGCGTCGATGCCCAACACCGCACCGGATAAAATATTGGCCAGCATTGTTGAAGTGCTCCTTGAAATAAATCTGTTTATATACTTTGATACATTAGTGTATACTATAGACACTAAAAAGCCGTTCTGGCAACAACTCAATTGCTGTTGCCAGAACGGCAGCTGAAAATTGTGTCTGTGGCGGCCAGGAGCTTGTCATCGACCAGCCAATTTTTCCCTTCGACCCGTAAAGTCAGACAGTCTCCCAAGAATGTGTCGACAGAATTACTCTAGGTCGGCCAAGTAGCGTTCTACCTCGTAGGCGGCGGTTGCCCCGGCACCAACGGCGGTGGCAATCTGCTTGAGCACTCCCTGACGCACATCACCGGCGGCAAAAATACCCGGCACCGAAGTACGGCACTGCATATCTGTAACAATATAGCCACCATCATCGAGATCCACCGTACCATGCAAGAAGCCGGTTTTCGGCTCCACGCCGATGGCAATAAACACGCCCTGCACCTCCAACTTACTGGTGCTGCCGGTATTGACATCCTTCAACACCAGATGGGTCAGACCGCTGTTGTCGCCCTCGCATGACTCGATCACATTGTTCCATATTACCTCGATCTTGTCGTTGGCGTGCAGGCGCTCCTGCAGTACGCTCACCGCACGCAGCTGATCACGGCGGTGGATGAGGTACACCTTGCTGGCAAAACGGGTGAGGAACAGAGCTTCTTCCACGGCGGTATCCCCGCCGCCGTTGATAGCCACGGTCATATTGCGATAGAAGGCACCGTCACAGGTAGCACAGTAGGATACCCCGCGGCCGGTGAGTTCCTGTTCGCCGGGTACGCCGAGTTTGCGCGGTTGGGCGCCGCTGGCAATGATGACACTGCGGCTTTCGATCACGCCAGAGTCGAGCACCACTTTTTTCACCGCCCCATCATTCTCCACCTTTTCCACCTGGGCGGTCTGTACTTCGAGACCAAATTCCTGACAATGTTCCTGCATCCGTTCCATCAGCTCCGGACCGGCGATGCCGCCAGGGAAGCCGGGATAGTTTTCCACTTCGGTGGTGGTCATCACCTGACCACCGAGGAGCATTTTTTCCACCAGCAATGTCTTCAGGCGCGCGCGCGAGCAGTATAGCCCGGCAGTGAGTCCGGCGGGACCTCCACCGATAATAACTACGTCATATCGTGTTTTGTTGTCTTTGTCATTCTGTTCAGCCATTTATAGCCTTCCTTTTGTTTTGCCATGGTATCGGCAATGATGTTTGAGTTGCGTTTTGGCGCCAGCTATGAATAATGGAACTCGGTGCCAACCTGGTTTGTTGAGTCTGATTCTGTTCGATGTCTGCTTGCTTGGAGAACTCAGTTGCGCTTCATGAAAAAACTGCTTTTCACATTTTTGTGGGTTCTGTGTTTTCTGACTGTCCTGGTGGTGGGCGACCAGTTTTTGCTCCGTTTCCCAGCCGATAATATCGTATTGCTGAGCGATTTTCAGCATTTTTATCGCGACTTTCGCCAGCGCCTGGCGCATACGTTGCCAGCAGGAAGGCACAAAGGCACGCTGACGCCAGCGCTGCCAGTTGCCCAACGGGCGGCCGATAAGCGGGCGGTGGTGGATCAGGCTCGTCTGGTGGCACAACAAACGCGCCGACAGGCCGCTGACGACGAGCCTCACTATATATATCTCGATGGCAACAAGGCCATCTGCTTTGCTTCCACTCTGGACGAAATTCCTGCCAGCCTGCGTCATAGCGCCAAAAAGCTGGATAACTAACGGTACAGTTATGGCAACTTGCCGTACACATCCGGGCGACGATCGTTAAAGCAGGGGATTTCACCGCGATACTTGATTAGTTCCTCTTTACGGAACGTTGCCAGCAGTTCCACATCCTTTTCCTGACCTTCCGCCAGCACCTCGCCGCGTGCCGAAATAAGCAAGCTCATGCCGAAAAAGTCTAGTTTGCCCTGGATACCGCAGCAGTTGGCGGCGGCGACAAACAGCTGGTTTTCTATGGCGCGAGCACGCAGCAGGGTGCGCCAGTGTTCCTGGCGCGGTTTGGGCCATTCGGCTGGCAGGCAGATGATATCGGCCCCTTCCAGGGCCATTTTACGGAACAGTTCAGGAAAACGCAGGTCGTAACATACCGCCAGCCCCAGCCGCCCCACAGATGTGGGCACCACACAACTGCGCTGGCCGGCAGCGAGAAAACGATCCTCACCCATATTGGAAAACAGATGCAGTTTGCGGTAACTGCCGATCTCTTTGCCGCCGTCTACTACATAGGCGGTGTTGTACAGCGAATCGCCGACCTTTTCCGGCAGACTGCCGACAATAACCATATTGTGATCGAGGCTTAGAGCTTGCAGCGCCAGCAAAACATGGGGAGTACGTTCTGCCAGCTGTGCCAGGTGGCGATAATCGTACCCGCTACTCCACATCTCCGGCAACACAATCAAACGCGCACCTCGCGCCGCAGCACGCTTGATTGCTGCGGAGGCTGTCGCCAGATTTTTATCAACATCACCCAAGGCAATATTAAACTGGGCGATGGCTGCATTAACATCGTGTTTCATAATCTTCCTTTCTGTCAATAAGTAAAGAAAAACAGTTTATTATAGACTATCGGGTTTTATTTATGCAAGAGCAACATCTCGGGCACCAGCAAAAATATAACACTATTTTTTTCTGGCCAATGGCGCCCGGCGTCTATAACTGGGCGGAATTATAGATGTCAGAATCAATATATAATTAAATAACAAAAATGGTAAATGGTTGTTGCAATTGTTGACATCCCTGTTTTCTGGTGCTATTACACGGCCTTGGTTTTGGTAGGCCAATTGTTCTGGTGCGGGTATGGGCGTCGGTAGCCACCTGTCAGCATCTGATATGTGGCTGTAATTTAATGTGAGCAATAGCTTGGGTTGCTTGCGCTGCGCTGTCATATTCATATTATGGAGAGATTGTTGTGAAAAGTGTACTGACAATGTTGTTCGTTCTGCTGACAACGCCCTGTTTTGCCAGCGAGGAGGCCGCCAGCGGCATGGTTGACCTCACTGGCTCGGTCTATGGTATCATTGCCCTGATCGCCTTTATCAGTGCTTACGCTCTGGTTATCATGGAAGAGCGCATTCACCTGCGCAAGAGTAAACCGGTAGTGCTGGCGGCTGGAATCATTTGGGTTCTTATCGCCTTGGCGTATCGGAATATTAATCCGGAACTGCCGGAGCATGCCATCCGCGGCAATCTGGTGGAATATTGCGAATTGCTGTTGTTCCTCCTTACCGCCATGACCTATATCAACGCCATGGAAGAGCGTAACGTGTTCCAGGCGTTGCGCTGCTGGCTGGTATCACGCGGATTTTCTTTGCGGGTTATCTTCTGGATTACCGGTCTGTTGGCATTTCTCATCTCACCTCTGGCCGACAACATGACCACCGCCCTGCTTATGGGCGCCGTGGTAATGGCAGTAGGCGGCTCCAACCAGAAATTTGTGGTTATGGCGTGTATCAACGTTGTCGTTGGCGCCAACGCCGGTGGCGCGTTTTCGCCTTTTGGTGATATCACCACCCTGATGGTGTGGCAAAAAGGGATGGTAACTTTCTCCGAGTTCTTCGATCTGTTCCTGCCCGCACTTGTTAACTGGCTGGTGCCTGCCCTGATTATGAACTTTATGATCAGCAAGGAGACACCTTCAGCCATGGACGATGCCGTAACCATCAAGTTCGGTGGCAAGCGAATCATCTTCCTGTTTATGTGTACCATCGTTACCGCCGTATCGTTCCACAACTACCTTGATCTACCCCCTGCCGCCGGCATGATGCTTGGCTTGGGCTATTTGGGCTTCTTCTCCTATTATCTCAAGCGTCACGACAATGTCGACACCATGAGCGATGGCCCGCTGGATATGACCAGCGAGGAGGATCACCACGGCTTCGACCTGTTCCGCAAAATCGAGCGCTGTGAGTGGGATACCCTGCTGTTTTTCTACGGTGTTATTATGTGTGTCGGCGGTCTGGGTCAGTTCGGTTATCTGATCTACGCCTCCAAGGCCATGTACACCGGTCTGGGGGCTTTCAATGCCAACGTGCTGGTTGGAGTTCTCTCTTCCGTCGTCGATAATATTCCGGTAATGTTCGCCGTACTCACCATGAACCCGCACATGTCTCACGGTGACTGGCTGCTGGTAACTCTTACCGCCGGTGTCGGCGGCAGCCTGCTCTCCATAGGCTCCGCTGCCGGTGTTGCTCTGATGGGCAGCGCACGCGGCATCTACACCTTCGGTCGCCATCTGGTATACATGCCGGCAGTAGCGCTGGGCTACGCTGCCAGTATCGCTACCCACATGGTGATCAATGCCGACTTGTTCAATGTGTTCAAACACTAAGACAACACACAGGCGTGAAATAACTTAAACAGCGGCGGCGCATCCTGCATGATCAGTTGCGCCGCCGCTGCTGTTTTAGCACTCTGTTTTCCACAACGGCTGCAACCATGCCTGCCCTGTATATTCACATCCCGTTTTGCACCGGCAAATGCCCCTACTGTGATTTCTTCTCCCGCTCGCCGCGTACAAATGAAATAACCGCCTATATAGAAGCGCTGTGCCTGGATATCGATTACCATTTGGCCGGCTTTCTAAACGGCGCCGCCCTTAAGTCGGTATTCTTTGGCGGCGGCACTCCATCGCTGCTGAGCGCCGCCCAGATAGACACCATTCTTTCCCATATCTACAGATGCGCCGCCCTGGCCGACGACATCGAAATCAGCTTGGAAGGCAACCCGTGCAGTTGCAACGACAGCACCAGGTTGCGCGACTATCGGCGGGCAGGCGTCAACCGGCTGTCACTCGGTGTCCAGTCGTTCAACGATGCCGATCTGCTTTTTCTTGGCCGCCGCCACAATGCCGCCACCGCCATGACGGCAACAGAACTGGCACTGAATAATTTTGATAACGTCAACATCGACCTGATGTTCGCCCTGCCGACGCAGAATAACGCAAGCGTGGAACACAGCTGCCAGCTACTGCACCAGCTGCAGCCGCAGCATCTATCGGTGTACGGATTGAGCATAGAAGCGAACACCCCATTCGCTACCATGCTGCAACAAAAGGAGATAGCCGCTGTCGACGAAGAGCTGTTTCACCATCAGTTTCTCCACTATCACAAGGTGCTCACCGCCCTTGGTTACGAACATTACGAAATATCCAACTACGCCCGCCCCGGCTATCGCTGTCGCCACAACCTAACCTACTGGCAGCGTCGTCCCTATCTCGGTATCGGTGCCGGAGCCCACAGTTTTATCGCTGACGGCTGGGGGCAACGGCTGGCTGCACCCGATTCAATCGAGCAATATATCGAGGCTGTTACCACCGGCGGGACTGTACGCGCTCTGCTAGAAACATTTGACCACGCACAAGCCATGGCTGAATTTGCCTACCTGGGTCTGCGTTGCTGCGACGGCATAGATGAACGACAATTTCAACACTTGTTCGGCTGTTCTTTCAGCGCCCATTTTTCCCACGCCATCAGCCGCTGTGGTCACCACCTCCACAGGGACAACAGCCGCTGGCACATGGACAGCGCCAGCTGGCTGCTATACGACCATCTTATCAGTGCCTTTCTATAGAAAATAGCGCCTTTGCGCTAAAGTTACCCCTACCCTTGACAAAGGTAGGGGGCGTTGTTATCTTCACCCCTGTTAGCACTCACAGCGTTAGAGTGCTAAGAGATCTATCCGCTTCACACAACGAGCAGAGGTTTGGCAATGGAACTCAACGAGCGCAGCTTGAGCATACTAAACGCCATAGTCGAGGGCTACATAGCCTCCGGTGAACCGGTGGGCTCGCGCACCATCGCCAAACGCCAGAAGCTGAAGTTATCCCCGGCAACGGTGCGCAACGTCATGGCCGATTTGGAGGAGATGGGCTATATCAACTCGCCCCACACTTCGGCCGGGCGGGTTCCCACCGCCAAGGGCTACCGCTTTTATGTGGATACGATTTTGCAGGTGCGCAGTCTCAGCCCCAGCGAACGTCAACGAATCGAGGAACGCTGTCGGCTGGAAAACCGGCGCACTGAGGATCTGCTCAAACATGCCGGGCAAATTCTGTCGGAAATGTCCAGCTATACCGGGCTGGTGCTGGCGCCGCGCTTTAATGCCACCACCTTTCGGCACATAGAGTTCGTACCACTGAACCAACGCCGTCTGCTGGTAATTTTCGTATCCCAGTCCGGCGTGGTGCAGAACAAAATAATAGAGATGGATGACAGCATCCCCAGTGCCTCGGAGTTGCAGCAGATCACCAATTATCTTAACGATACCCTGTGTGGTCTGACTATCCCTGAAGTGCGCAGCAAAATTATGGCGCAAATGCAACAGGAGAAGGCGATGTACGATCGCCTTACCGGCAACGCACTGGAGTTCTCGCGTCAGGTATTTGACGGCGAGATGGAAGACGATGTCATCATCGAGGGGGTGGCCAACATTCTGGAGCAACCGGAATTTTCCGATGCCGAGCGCCGCTGCCGGATATTCAAGGCTTTTGAACAGAAAAAAAGCCTTATCGAGCTGCTGGACAAGAGCCAGCAGGCCCAGGGGGTACAGATATATATCGGTACCCAGGCGGAATTTCAGGATCTGGATGGTTGCAGCCTGATAACCGCCAACTACACCAACGGTAAACAGAAGCTTGGCAGCCTGGGGGTTATCGGTCCCAGCCGGATGAAATATTCCCAAGTGGTGGCCATGGTGGATTATACCGCCCAGCTGGTCAGCCAGGCGCTAAAATCAGATATAGGAGAGTGATACCAGTGGCAGAACAGGAAACAGAACAACAGCAGCAACCTGTAACAAAGGCGGCAACTCCACAGGCTGATCAACAGGAGGACGACGCGCATCAGCAGGAGGTCAGCAATGCCGAACAGCAATTGCACCACGAACTGGAATCTTGCCGTGCCGAGGTGGAGAAGCACAAGGATCTCTACCTGCGCACTCGCGCCGAGATGGAAAATTATCGCCGCCGCATGCAGCGGGAAAAGGAAGATCTGAGCAAATTTGCCAACGAAGCTATATTGCGTGATATTCTGCCGGTAATCGATAATTTGCAGCGAGCCGTGGCGCATGCCCGCGACGATGGCAGCGACAACAACAGTGCCACCCTCATCGAAGGGGTGGAGATGACCTTGAATCAGTTTCAGAGCGTACTGGAGAAATTCAAGGTTACAGTGATAGAAGCAAAAGGAAAACCGTTCAACCCCGATTGCCACGAAGCCATGGGTCAACTGGAGCGAGACGACTGCGAACCCAACACCGTGGTAGAAGTGATGCAGAACGGCTATATGCTCAATGACCGCCTGCTGCGTCCGGCACTAGTGATGGTGTCTAAAGCCGTCAGCAACGCTGAGCGACAGGCGGAATAGATGCGGCAGTAAATACACAAGCTAAAAAAATACACAACAATCCCCCTACATAAAGGAGAAATTAGTTATGGGAAAAGTAATAGGCATAGATCTAGGCACGACTAACTCGTGTGTAGCAGTTATGGAAGGTGGCGAGCCCACCGTTATCGCTAACGCAGAAGGGGCGCGTACCACCCCATCCATGGTGGCATTCACCGAAAACGGTGAACGCCTGGTGGGTCAACAGGCCAAGCGTCAGGCGGTAACCAACCCGGAGAACACTCTGTTTGCCATCAAGCGGCTCATCGGCCGCAAGTATGAGGCAGAAGCGGTACAAAAAGATATCGCGATCAGTCCGTTCAAGATTGTCAAAGCCGACAACGGCGACGCTTGGGTCGAGGCGCGCGGCAAGCAATACAGCCCGCCGGAGATCTCCGCCATGGTGTTGCAGAAGATGAAGCAGTCCGCCAGCGACTATCTCGGCGAGGAAGTAACCGAAGCGGTTATCACCGTTCCGGCCTACTTCAACGACTCCCAGCGTCAGGCTACCAAGGACGCTGGTAAAATCGCCGGACTGGAAGTATTACGCATCATCAACGAGCCGACAGCGGCGGCGCTGGCGTACGGTCTGGACAAGGAAAACGACGAGAAAATCGCTGTATTCGACTTAGGCGGCGGTACCTTCGACGTATCTATTCTTGAGCTGGGCGATGGTGTGTTCGAGGTAAAAGCCACCAATGGTGATACCTTCCTTGGCGGCGAAGATTTCGACCAGCGCATCATCGATTACATCGCTGACGAGTTTCACAAAGAGCAGGGGATCGACCTGCGCGGCGACAAGATGGCGCTGCAACGGCTTAAAGAAGCGGCAGAAAAAGCCAAATGCGAGCTGTCAACCTCCATGGAGACCGACATCAATCTGCCCTTTATCACTGCCGACCAGAGTGGTCCCAAGCATCTCAATATGAAGTTGAGTCGCGCCAAGCTGGAGAGCATCTGCGCCGATCTGCTGGCTAAACTGGAGGCACCATGCATCACCGCTCTCAAAGACGCCGGTCTCAGCGCTTCTGATATTGATGAGGTTATCCTCGTCGGTGGTATGACCCGCATGCCTGCGGTACAGGAGAAGGTTCAGCAGATTTTCGGCAAGACTCCCAACAAAGGCGTCAACCCGGACGAGGTAGTTGCCATTGGTGCCGCAATTCAGGGTGGGGTGCTCAAAGGTGATGTCAAAGACGTACTGCTGCTCGACGTTACCCCTCTGTCCCTCGGCATCGAAACTCTCGGCGGCGTAATGACCAAGCTGATTGAGAAAAACACCACCGTGCCGTGCAAGAAGAGCCAGATCTTCTCCACGGCGGCAGACAATCAACCGGCGGTTTCGGTACATGTACTCCAGGGTGAGCGCGAGATGGCGGCTGACAACAAGACCATCGGTCGCTTTGAGCTGACCGATATCCCGCCGGCACCGCGCGGTGTACCGCAGATCGAAGTTACCTTCGATATTGATGCCAACGGCATTATCAGCGTATCCGCCAAGGATATGGGTACCGGCAAGGAGCAGAGCATCAAGATCACCGCTTCTTCGGGGTTAAGTGACGAAGAGATCGAAAAGATGGTCAAAGATGCCGAGATGCATGCCGAAGAGGACAGGAAAAAGCGCGAGCTTATCGAGGCGCGCAATCAGGCTGACAGCATGGTCTACAGCACCGAGAAAGCACTCAAGGATGCCGGTGACAAGATCGATGCTGGAACTAAAGAGAAAATCGAAGCCGCCGTGGCCGATGTGAAAAAGGCTCAGGAAGGTGACGATGCCGCTGCCATCAACAAGGCGGTGGAAGCACTGGCCGAAGCCTCGCACAAACTGGCGGAAACCATGTATGCCGACGCGCAGGCCCAGGCTGGCGGCGCTGCGGCGGCAGATGCCGACGCCACCAGCGACAACAAGGCCGACGACGATGTGGTCGATGCCGAGTTTGAGGAAGTGGACGACAAGAAAAAGTAGGCACTGTACGCGATAATTGTGTATAACCATGATGCCGCCGCGTCCTTAGGGGCGCGGCGGCATGTGACGTTCTGAACCGGACAGCCTGGCGGGCAAGGTTGGGCGTCTTTGTCATGTGGCTGTGTCGCCGCGATCTGCTCCGTTTACAGAGGATAAGAATTTTGTCAAAACGTGATTATTACGAGGTGCTGGGTGTCGAGCGCACTGCCGGCGAAGTGGAGATAAAAAAGGCGTACCGCCGCCTGGCGGTCAAATGCCATCCGGACAAAAACCCCGGCGACAAGCAGGCCGAAGAACGGTTCAAGGAACTATCCGAAGCCTATGCGGTTCTTTCCGACCGGCAGAAACGCGCCACCTACGACCAGTTTGGTCACGAAGGGCTCAACAATAACGGCGGCGGTTTTTCTGGTGGTTTTGGCGCTGGTCCGTTTGAGGATATTTTCGGCGATATTTTCGGTGATATCTTTGGTGGCTCGCGGCGCGGCCGCAGCCGTGGCCAGCGCGGTGATGATCTACGCTACAATCTGGAGATTTCCTTTGAAGAAGCGGCTTTCGGCTGTGAGACCACTATAAAAATTCCCCGCCACCACAGCTGCGATGCCTGCGGCGGCAGCGGCGCCAAACCCGGTACCAGTCCCACTGTTTGTCCCACCTGTAATGGCTTGGGACAGGTGCGCTATCAGCAGGGTTTTTTCCAGATGACGCGTCCGTGCCCTGATTGTGCCGGGCGCGGCAGCAAGATAGACAAACCCTGCCCCAAATGCCACGGTAACGGGCGGGTGCGCGAAAAACGCAACCTGTCCATCAAGGTACCTGCCGGGGTGGAAACCGGTACCCGCCTCAAGTTGACTGGCGAGGGTGAAAGTGGCTTGCACGGCGGTCATCCCGGCGATCTGTATGTGGTAATCACCGTAAAAGAGCATCCTATATTCACCCGCGAGGGACGCAATATAATCTGTGAGATTCCCATATCCTTCACCCAGGCGGCACTGGGCTGCGAGCTGGATGTTCCCACCCTGGAGGGGCGGGTGAACATGAAAATACCGGCTGGTACCCAGTCGGGCAAGGTGCTGAAGCTGGCTGGCAAGGGGATCGTCGATTTGCATAATCACCGTCGCGGCGACCAGCTGGTGGTTATCAGGGTGGAGACGCCGACCAAATTGACGGCGCGCCAGAAAGAGCTGCTACAGGAATTTGCCCGCGAAGGTGGTGAGGCGGTCAACCCGATAAGCAAGGGTTTTTTTGAAAAAGTCCGCGAGATGTTTGACTGACCGGCCCACCGGGCGCGGTTGTCATAATCTGAATCTGTGTTAAACTTAAGGTAGCTGTACGCAATGTACGGCTACCGTTGTATCAGGGTCCCCAAAAGAGAGTACCGCGCCATGTACGCAGCCATACGCAATATCGCTATCCTGTCGATTTTACTCCTGCTCCCCTTGCCCGCCCACAGCATAAAGCTGATGTCGGCGGCAAGACCGGCTACAGCGTTGCAACAGGCTCAGCAGGCTTACAGCGACGGCGATGAGGCGACGGCTCTATCGACACTGCGCCGTTACATTATCAATCACCCCGACTCGTGCGCCAGCGCCTGCACCATGATGGCGCGCATCATGCTGGACAAACAGCAATATGACGATGCCCTGTTTTATCTGCAACGAATTCCGGAAAGCCAGTTGGACAGCAGCGGCAAATTACTGCTGGCTGCCGCCCTCCACCACAGCGGCAACAGCAAGGACGCCGACGACCTGATAGACACCATCGACAGCAACAAACTGAACAATGCCGACAAACTGCGCCTGCTGGTGCTGCGCGCTGCCCGCAAACAGGACGCCAGACAACCATTGCAGGCGCTGGCATTGCTGAACAGTGCCGCTCGCCAGGCCGACCGGGACTACCGCGACCAGGTAATTTTCCCGTCGATGGTGCGTACCGTCTCCACCATGTCCGGCGAACAGCTGGCCGAAGCCGAGTTCATGTTTGCCAGCGGCGCGGTTCACGACACCCTGCAACTGCGCCGGGCGCAATTGGCGCTGCACCTTGGCAACAATCAGCAGGCTCGTCACATAGCCACAGAGTTGCTCGGTACGGTGGACAACAACGCCATAGCCGGCGCCGCCGCAAAAATTCTCGATCAAATCGTCGGCGACAACTGGCAACAGCAAGCCATTGGCGTCGTCCTGCCATTGAGCGGGCGCTACTCGCCGTTCGGCAAACGGATTAAACAGGGAATTGAGCTGGCAGCCCGGCAAAACAGTGCGGCCATCCGCTTTATTTTTGTCGACAACATGAGCGATCCAGCTCAGACTGAAGCTGCCATGCGCAATCTCATCTATACCCGGCGGGTACTGGCGATTATCGGCCCGTTAAGCAGCAACAACTGTCGCCGCGCCGCCATCATTGCCGAGGGTGCCCATGTGCCTATGATTGCGCTGGCACCCCACGCCGACATCCCGCAACTGGGAGACTATGTACTGCGCAATTCCCTCACCAGCGCCCAGCAAGCCTACGCTCTGGCCAGTTACGCCATCAATGAACTGGGGCTGAACACCTATGCCATCATGGCACCGGATAGCCGCAGCGGTCACGAATTTAGTCGGTTGTTCAGCGCCGCCATTACCGCCGCCGGTGGGGATATCGTCCGCCGCCAGTTTTTTCCGACCGATGCTACCGATTTTCGCCATCAGTTACTGCTGCTGAAAGGGGAAAACCCCGACGCGCCGCCTGAGGAGGACAAGCAAGCAGGTGAGGAGCAGTTGGCTGTGGAACAACAGCGCGAGGCCGGTTTACCCAGTGTAGATTTTGAGGCGCTGTTTATTCCCGCCTATGCTGACAAGGTAGCCATGCTGGCACCGCAACTGGAATTTTACGGCATAGAGAACGTACAACTGCTGGGCATAAATGGTTGGAATTCACCCCGGCTGCTGAAACAGGCCGGTCGTTATATCAATCATGCCATTTTTACCGATGGTTTTTTTACCGCTGGTGATAACAACGCGGTTAGTGCTTTTGTCAGTGCCTGTGCGGCGCAATTCAAACAGCAGCCCAGCATTCTTGAAGCCCAGGGCTATGACAGTGCCTGCTTTGTCCAACGTGCCATCGCTACCTACCAACCGACAACAGCAGCAGATATGCAGCGGGCGCTGTTGCAGTTGCGCGGCTTCGACGGCGTGAGTGGCTTACGCTCGTTCGAGCATAACGGCGAAGCACGTCGCGACATCGCTATTTTACAGGTACGCCGACACGCCATTCGCCAGATAGCCAGTGAACCCGGCTCCGCCCCTGATACCAGCAGTGACAGCAGCATCCTTTCTGGTGCCACTCTGCGTTATGCCCAGTAGTATCGCTTATGGATAACCTGCACATCCTCCTGGCCCTTACTACCATTTTTGCCGGCGCCCTGGCCGGCGGACGGCTGGCAGCCATGCTGCATGTGCCGCGGGTAACCGGTTATCTGCTCACCGGGTTGCTGTTCGGCCCGTCGTGCGCCCACCTGCTTGGTTTTACCCCACTTATTTCCAGCGCCGCCATCACTGAACTGCGCCCTCTGTCGCAGCTGGCGCTGGCACTGATAATGATGAACGTGGGCGGCCAGTTTCAACTGGAACAGTTGCGCCGCTGGCGCGGGCGTATTTTTGCCCTGTCGGCGGTGGAAAGCGGCACCACCTTTGTTCTGGTGGCCGGCGGCTGCGCTCTTACCAACCTGGTGTGGCTGCACCAGGCGATAGCGCCTTTCAGCGTCGGCGCAACTTCGCTGCTGATGGGGCTGCTCACCGGCATTATCGCCATCGCCACCGCCCCCGCCGCCACCATGATGGTAATCCGCGAATACAGCGCCGAGGGAACCACCACCGCCACTCTGCTGGCGCTGGTGGGATTGAACAACATCATCTCGGTGGTGCTGTTTCTGCTGGTGCAGCATTTTCTCTTCAACAGCGGCGGCAGTCTGCTGTGGGGTCTGGGCGGACCGTTGTTTGTCGGCGGCGGTATCGCCTTTCTGGTGGCCATCTGGAGTCAGCGACTGGATTTGGGCAGCGAGTTCAAATGCCTGGTGTTGGGAGCGCTGTTTGCCATCACAGTGATGTGCCAGCTCAGTGCTGTCAACGTCCTGCTTACCCATCTGGTATTCGGCATCATTCTGGCCAACAGCTCGCCGCGCTGGCACAAGATTTACGCCGCCATCAAACAGGTGGATTATCCGCTGTATGTGCTGTTCTTTGTCATCGCCGGTGCCAGCCTGCATCTGGAAACCCTGGCCCATATCGGCAGCCTCGGCGTGGTATATGTGCTTATGCGCTGCGCCGGCAAATGGTATGGAGCGCGCTGGGGCGCGCGGCTGGCGCACTTCTCCCGCCGTGAGCAACGCTACCTCGGTCAGGCGCTCATGGCGCAGGCGGGTGTGGCCATCGGCCTGGCGGCCACTTGCGCCCAGATGTGGCCGGTGGGCGGCAAGCTGCTGGAAACGGTAATCCTCGGCGCGGTGGTGGTGTTTGAACTGTTCGGGCCGGTGGCGGTACGCAACGCCCTGGTCGCCTCCGGCGAAGTGCCGATTCTGTCGCTGCTGCGCAAACGTGCCCCCCAGGGAGCGGTTGAAGGGCTGCACGATGTGGTCAGCCATTTCCGTGCCGCGCTGGGAATCCCCCACGGTCACCGGATAAAAGACGCCGGCGATATTCTGGTAGAACACATTATGCGTAAAAACGTGGAAACCATCCGCAACGATACCCCGTTTAACGAGCTGCTGCGCTTCATCGCCCACAGCCGCTACGACCGTTTCCCCGTAGTGGACAAAAACGGCGCCTTCGTCGGCATTATCGACTACACCGAAATCCGCAACCTGCTGTTTGAACCGGCACTGGCCAACCTTATCGTTGCAGGCGATCTGCTCATCGCCAACCCGCAGACCCTGGCGCCGCGCCAGAGTCTGCGTGAAGCGATGGAAACCCTCAACCGCCATCGCCACATCAGTTATTTTCCCGTTGTCGATCCAGCCAGGCCGGAACAACTGCTCGGCGTGATCAGCCAGAATGATCTGCTGTCCACCTTTCAATCCTTTGACAACAACAGCTAAGCCCACACCAAACAAGCACAACAAGGCAAGATAAGCTATGGAAAGTACACTGCCACAATATATTACCTGGTTAATCCCCCCGGTGCTCGGGGCTGTTATCGGTTATGTGACTAACTACATTGCCATCAGGATGCTGTTTCGTCCGCTGCGCCCGTGGCACATATTCTCGCTGCGGGTACCGTTGACGCCGGGTATCATACCTTCGCAGCGCCACAAGCTGGCCAGACGGATGGGCGAGATGGTAGGCGACCATCTGCTCACCGGCGGCGACATCAGTACCGCCCTGGGACGTGAGAGTTTCCGTACCCAGCTCAAGCTGGCGTTAGCGGATCGGCTGGACAGTTTTCTCAATCGTCAGTGCGGCCCCCTTATAACTTTGCTGCCGCGCCGTTTTCATCAGCGCTTTTACACCCTGCTGGAAACCCTGCGCCTTAAAGGCTTTGCCCGGCTGCGCCGTTATGTTGATTCGGAGAAGTTCGCCGCCACCGTCCACAACCTGTGTCAACGCGAGATGGAACGGCTGCTGGCCAGGGATATCGCCGCCTTTCTCACCCCGCAACGCTACCAGCGTGGCCGCACCCATCTGGAAAACTCCCTGCAGCGCTGGCTGCAGACACCGGCACTGGAACAGGCGCTGCACCAGTTTATCACCAGCAACAGCGACAAACTGCTGCGCAGCGAACGCTCTCTCAAACAACTGCTGCCGCCCCAACTGGTTGAGATAATACACAGCCGCCTGGAGCAGGAGATACCCGCCCTGCTGGAGGGTTTTGCCGCCATGCTCGACGACGAGCAACTGCGCTGCGTTATGCAGGACAAGGCGCGGCTGGCCATAGATTCCTTCATCGACTCGGTGGAGGGTCTGTCAGCCATCATTGCCGCCCTGTTTGACATGGAAAAAATCTACAGCCGACTGCCGGAATTTATCGACAAAGCGGCGGCAGAATTTCGCCATTGGCTGGTGCAGGAGAAAACCATTGCCAAAGTGCAGCAGCTACTGCATCAGAGGCTGGACGAGTGGCTGCAACGCCCGCTACACCAGCACTTTGCCAATGTTCCCTACGAACAAGTGGCCGCCGCCCGCGACCAGCTGAGCAAACAGGCGCTCATCCTGCTGCGCAGCGCCACTACCCGCAACCACATTATCGACCTGCTGGAAAAAGGCTTCGATTCCATCAAGGATAAACCGCTGCACCAACTGCTGGAACAACTGGCGCCCATCGGCAGCGACACCGCCCTGGCTGCCAGCGCCGCCGATGCCGTCATCACTGCGGTGCGCGCGCCACAACTGCAACAGCAACTGGAACAGGTCGCGGCGGAAAAAATCACCGCCTTCGTTACCAGCCATCCCATTGGTACCCTGGCGGCACGCCTGCCCAGCGACGCGCGTGAAGAGATTTACGCCGCCCTGCTCACCCAACTGGTACTGGTACTAAAAAAGGAGATCCCGCCACTGGTAACCAGCCTGGATATACAGCGCATTGTCGAAGACAAGGTAAATTCCCTCGATATCCTCAAGGTAGAAGAACTGCTGATGGGAATAATGAAAGAGCAGTTTAAATACATCAACATCTTCGGCGCCCTGCTCGGCGCCATAATCGGCCTGCTCAATCTGCTGGTGCTGGCGCTGTAGGCTGCTGCGCCCTTTGCCTTAAGCAATGCCGACAACCCTGAATTGCTATTTGACGTACATAATCAAGTACTTTATTGTGTACATTAAACCACTGACACAGGAGGGGGACATGCGCAGGATCAAGGTTGATCAGGATATCAGATCCATGTCGGAATTCAGAAATGGTATCGCCGCATTTATGCAGCAGGTGCGCGATACCAAACGCCCTATCGTTATCACCCAGCATGGCAAAGGGGCTGCGGTTTTACTGGATGTTGGTGAATATGAGGCCATGGTGGAACAGATAGAATTGCTGCAGGATATACAAGTTTCCGGCGCGCAAATCGACAACGGCAACGGTATTGAGCATCAGGCGGCTAAAACAATGATCCTGCAGGATATCAAGGCGTGAACATTATCTGGTCGCCGCTGGCACTGAAGCGGGTTCGTGACATTGCCACCTACATAGCTGACGATAATCCAGCCGCGGCAGAAGCGTGGGTGGAAAGATTGTTTGGCAAGGTTACTATGCTCAAACAGTCTCCCCGTGCCGGTCGACAGGTGCCAGAACTGGCCAGAGCGGAGATCAGAGAGCTAATTATCGCATTATTTACCGGCTCGATTCTTCTGCAATAGCTATTCTGACTGTACGTCACAACAGGCAGATACTACCCGTGGAGGAAGTCAGGCACTGATCTGCCGGTCACTTGTCTTTGCGCTGGTTTTACCGCGGCGCCGCTGGCACAGCTTCACATAAAAGCGGTTGCCGCCAGCGCTGTTGGTTTCCACCCCGGCGCTACCGCGATAGAGGCTGGCGATATGTTTGACAATGGAGAGACCGAGGCCGGTGCCGGAGTGTTGTTTGTTGCGCGAGCGCGAACAGGTGTAGAAGCGTTCAAAAATGCGCTGGCGCTGGGATTCCTCGATGGGCGGGCCGCCGTCGTCAACGGTGATGGACACCATGCCGTCATCGGCGCTGACACTGGCGCTGACAACGGCGCTGTCGGAGTATTTGATGGCGTTGTCGATGAGATTGGTCAAAACGCTGCGCAGGTGTTCGGCGCTGATGAATACCGGCGTGTCCGTGGCGGTAATGGTCAGCTTAGCAGCGCCGCTATCGGCATAGAAGGCACGCAACTCGGCGGCAATATCCTCCGGCACAACACTGTGCGACACGGTAAAGTTATCCCCCACCGATTCCAGTTTGTGCAGCTCGATGACATCGTTGATGAGGTTGTTGAGCCGCTGCGACGAGATATAGATGTTATCGAGAAAATGCTGGCGTTGCTGCGCGCTGATGGCGGGATTGTCGCGCAGGGTTTCGGCATAACCCATAATCATGGCTAAAGGTGTTTTGAGTTCGTGGGAGATGTTGCCGGTCAACTCGGCCTTGAACACTTCGTATTCCACCTGGCGGGTAACATTGCGCAGCAGAACCAACTTCTGATCCTCCACCTGGCGCACATTACAGTCAAACACCCGCTGTTTGAGGGTAATACGGGCATACTCGTCGCGCTGGGCAGCCATGGTGCTGAAAAAGTTTATCAGTGGAATATCGTTGCTGATATCAAACAGGTTTGTCCCCGGAGTAAATGTCACGCCAAATTCCTGTTCCAGCCACGGGTTGGCGTGCAGAATGACGTTGTCGCCATCGAGGAGCAATACTCCCTGGTCCATGGTGGTAAAGATGTGGTTGAGCTTTTTGCGATCCCGTTCCAGCTCGTAGTTTTTCCGTTGCAAAGCGGTGTAGATACGGTAGATCAATCCGGCTACCCGCGCCATGGCTTTATCTTTGAAACGGGGAAAATGAACGTGCTCGCGCCCCGATTCGATGGCCTCGGCGATATAGTACAGCCGCTGCACCGGCAGTGAAACCTTACCGGCAAAGTACAGCGCCAGCAGCAGAACCACCAGTGTCAACGCGGCAAAACCGCCCATGGCGTGGCGGGTAAGCTTCTGCTGCAGCGCCGCTACATAGGTTTCGGGATAGGCCAGGCGCAGTACGGTGTTGTCGTCCAGTTTGCGGGCAAAATAGAGCATGGGCATTTTGACCGTGCTGCTGTAGCGCGAAGAGAATCCTTCACCGTAATAGATGGCCGCCTTTACCTCCGGGCGGCCTTTGTGATTTTCCATAGCGGCGATATCGTCGTACCCTACCAGCGAATCGGTAAGCACCCGGCCGGAAGTGTCGATTACACTGATACGCAAAAAGGTGCGGCGGGTAATATCGGCCAGACGGGCATAAGTGGATGACGCGACGGGATCGTTATCGTGCAGCAGTTGCGCCACAATCACCCACTTGTTCTTCATCTCCTGCAACAGTTCCTGGCGGGCGTTGGCGGTGGTGGTGTCGTAGGCAAAATAAAAGGTGAGGGTGAGGGCGATGAACAGCGGAATGAACAGTACCAGAAATACTTTTACAAACGAGCGCATCTATTCCACCTTGTAGCCGATTTTGGCGATGGATTTTATCAGGGTTGCCGCCGGGCCCAGCTTTTTACGCAGGGTGGAGATATGGGAATCGACGGTACGGCTGTACACTTCGGCGTCGTAGCCCCAGACGTTGCTGAGGAGCTGATTACGGGTAAACACGCGGCGCGGATATTTCACCAGCAGGCGCAGCAGCTCGTACTCCTTGTTGGTGAGGGACACCTCGGTGCCGTCGACGCTCACCAGATGTTTTTCCTCGTCGATGACGATGCCGGCGTAACGCACGGCGGCGCTGTCGTCGCTGCGGCGGGTACGCTTGAGCATCACCATCACTTTTGCCAGCAGCACCTTCATGCTGAACGGTTTGGTGAGATAATCGTCGGCACCCGCTTCCAGGGCGGCGACAATGTCATCGTCGCTGCTTCTGGCCGAGATAATCACCACCGGCACGGCGGCATAGGCAGCGTTGGCGCGCACCAACTTGAGAAACTGATCCCCCTTCAGACCCGGAAGCATGATATCGAGCAGTATCAGCTCCGGAACCACCTCCTCCAGCATCATCAGGGCATCGTTGGCGTTATCCACCGCCGCCACGTTGTGCCCGGCGCTCTGCAGATTGAACGCAATCAGCTCACGCAGGGCGTGTTCATCCTCTACCAGCAGGATCTTGGCCATGGCGCTACTCCAGGCTGCGGGTACGGTGGCGAATCACCTCGCCGCTAACCATGAAATAGATCATCTCACAGATATTGGTGGCGTAGTCGGCGATGCGCTCTATACTGCGGGTGATAAACATCAGCGACACCACGTTGCGTTCGTTGCCCAGCTCCTGATTCATGTAACCGATAAGTTCCTTGTTGATCTTGCTGTCGTACTGATCCACCACATCGTCGCGCTTGATGATCTCCACTGCAGCGGCAAGGTCCTTGTTGAAATAGGCGGTAATGGCATCTTCTATCATGGCTATGGTGTGCTCGGCCATTTTGGGCAGGTCGATGTACGGCTTTACCGGCGGCGCCTGGTTGAGGGCGATCACCTCTTTGGCGATATTGGTGCAGTGATCGCCCACCCGCTCAAGATCGACGATAATTCGTAACGCCGTAACCACAAAGCGCAGATCGATGGCCTTGGGCTCGTACAACGCCAGCATCTTCAGGCAATGCTCGTCGATACAGGTATCGAGGCGATCGACGTTATCATCGCGGGCGATAACACTCTGCGCCAGTTCCGAATCGCGGCTGAACAGCGCGGTGGTGGAATCCTGCAGCATGGAGGTTACCTCCTGACACATGCTGGCCAGCAGTGTTTTAAGTTGTAGATATTCCTTGTCAACCTTGTCCATGGATATACCTGCCTTATGTGATTAGCCGAAACGGCCGGTTATGTAATCCTCGGTGAGCTGCCTGGCCGGGTTGGTAAACATTTTGTCGGTGGCGTCCACCTCAATCAGCTCACCCATATACATAAACGCCGTGCGATCGGAGATGCGCGCCGCCTGCTGCATGTTGTGAGTGACGATGATAATGGTTACATCCTTCTTCAACTCTACCATCAATTCCTCGATTTTGCTGGTGGAAATCGGGTCGAGGGCGCTGGTGGGCTCGTCAAATAGAATGATATCCGGTTGTACCGCCAGGGCGCGGGCAATAACCAGCCGCTGCTGCTGGCCGCCAGACAAACCACTGGCCGGTTGTTTGAGACGGTCGGCAACTTCCTCCCACAGCGCCGCCTGTTTCAGCGCCGCCTCCACCCGGTCGGCCAGCTCGGCGCGGTTTTTTATCCCCTGCAATTTGAGACCGTAAGCGATGTTATCGGCGATGGACATGGGAAACGGCGTCGGCTTTTGAAACACCATGCCGATACGGCTGCGCAAAGCGGTTATATCCTTGCGACACAGCAGGTTGCTCCCCTCGAAGATAATCTCCCCCTCGTAGCGGTGGCCGGGATACAGATCGTGCATCCGGTTGATACAGCGCAAAAAAGTGGTCTTGCCGCAACCGGAAGGACCGATAAGGGCGGTAACACTGTGGCGCTCCACCGTCATGCTCAGCCCCTTTACCGCCTGCACCGTGCCGTTATAGTAAAAATTCAAATCGTTTACGACCAGAACCGCTTCAGCCATCTGTCAACCTCAATGTTTGTATTTCCAGCGGATTATCAACCGCCCCAGGACCGTAACCAGCAAAATGAATGCAGTGATGATAAACGCCGCCGCCCACGCCATCTGATGCCAGTCATCATAGGGCCCCATGGCGTACTGGTAGATGGTTACTGTAAGCGACGGCATGGACTCGCTCATATCAGTAGTAAGAAACATATTGTTAAACGATGTAAACAGCAGCGGCGCCGTCTCCCCGGCAATCCGGGCGATGGCCAGCAGCACGCCGGTAAAAATCCCCGTGGCGGCACCGCGATACACCACCTGGATAATAACTTTGTAATACGGCGCCCCCAGAGCAAACGCCGCCTCGCGAATCTCCCACGGCACCAGATTGATCATCTCCTCAGTGGTGCGCAATACCACTGGAACCATAATAATCGCCAGCGCCACCGCCCCGGCATAACCGCTGAAGTGACCGCTGGGTTTCACCACCACCGCGTAAACAAAGGTACCGATAACAATGGACGGCACGCTGATCATAATATCCGACAACGTACTGATAAAACGGCCAATGGCGCGGTTGCGGCCATATTCAGCCAGGTAGGTTCCCCCCAGCACCCCCAGCGGCACGCCGATAAGCACCGCATACCAAGTGATAAGCAACTGACCGATAAAAGCGTGTTTAAGGCCGCCGCCCGCCATCCCCGGCGGCGCCGCTTCGTTGGTAAACAACTCCCAGGTGATGCTGCCCAGCCCGTGACGCAATATATCCGCCAGGATAAACAGCAGCCAGAACAGCCCCAGCGCCGCCGCCACACAGGCCAGAGTAAGCGCCACCACATTGATAAGCTTGCGCCTGCCGATTATATCCATCCGCCCTACCCCTGTTTGCTGCGCGCCAGCACGGTTTTGGCCAGCGCCAGCACAATAAAGTTCATGCTCAGCAGAATCAACGCCAGGTAAAACAGCGCCGACAGATACAGATCGCTGTCGGCCTCGGTAAACTCGTTGGCCAGGGTAACGGTAATGGTAGCCGAAGCGTCAAACAGCGAGGTTGCTATAGCGTGGCGATTACCCAGCACAAACGCCACCGCCATGGTCTCACCCAAAGCACGCCCCATGGCGATGATAATGCCGCCGAAGATGCCGGTTTTGGCGTGCGGAATCATCACATCCCGAATCACCTCCCAGCGGGTGGCGCCAATGCCGTAGGCCGATTCCTTGAGTTGCGGCGGCGTTAGAGCAAAAGTGTCGCGGGCGATGCTGGCGATAAACGGCGTAATCATGATGCTGAGGATGATGCTGGTGGTGAGGATATCGATACCCAGCGGCACACCGCTGAACAGTTTACCCAGCAGCGGAATAGCGCCAAACGTACGTTGCAGCGCCGGTTCCACATACTCAGCCATCAGCGGCGCAAAGGTAAACAACCCCCACATGCCGTAGATAATACTGGGAATGGCCGCCAGCAGTTCAGTAGCGGTGGCGATAAGCGGCCGCAACACCGGCGGACACAACTCGGCAATAAAAATGGCGATACCCATGGAAAGCGGAATCGCCATAATCAGCGCCAGGGCCGTGGTAACCAGAGTACCGTACAGGGTGGTGGCGGCGCCAAACACCTCGCCAACAGGATCCCACTCAGTAGCGCTGATAAACCCCCACAGGCCGAATTTTTCCATGGCCGGCAGCGATTCTCTGAACAGCGACAGAAAAATACTCACAATCACCGCCAGCACCAGAAATGCCGCCAGAAAAGTCGTAGCGGCAAATATCCGTTCCAGCCATTGCTGTTGTCTGTTGTTGTCCACCATAACCTCTCCGCTGTTGAATAGCGGCGATAGTGACAGGGGCAGGTGTGGTGGTAATAAAGAAAATGTTAAATAGTTGTCAAATAGTGCGATAAAAAACCAGGGCGGCAGCAGCTAACATCACTGTTTTGCCAATGCCTGTCCCACCCAGCGGCGGGAAAACTGCAGGGCGGTGCGGCCGCAGCGTTTGCTTTTTTCGTGCGACCAGGCAATGGCGGCACGTTCCACTTCGTCGTTCCACGGCAACTGTTTGCCGTACGGGGCGCACAATTGATCGATGCACTGGCGTACCACGCGCAGGTACTGATCCTGGCTGAATGAATCGAACGATATCCACAGACCGAAGCGGTCGGAGAGGGAGCTTTTTTCCTCAATGGTTTCCGAAGCGCGCACCTCACCGCCTTTGACGTGATTGCCGATATTGTCAAAATCGTACTGTGGAATGAGATAGCGGCGATTGGAGGTCACATATATCAGGGTGTTTTTCGGCGAGGCATACACCGCACCGTCTAGGGCGCTTTTGAGTACCTTGTAGCTTTTTTCGCCGTCTTCAAAAGAGAGATCATCGCAGAAAATGAGAAAACGCTGGGGCTGATCTTTTATCTGTTTGAATATGTCGGGCAGATGATGCAGATCGTCCTTGTCCACCTGCACTACCCGCAACCCCCGGTCGGCATAGGCGTTTAATACCGCCCGCACCAGCGACGATTTACCCGTGCCACGCGCTCCCCACAGCAGTACGTTGTTAGCTGGCAGACCGGCGACAAACTGGGCGGTGTTATCCACCAGCATCTGCTTTTGCTCATCTATACCGAGCAGATCATCCAGCTGTGTCGGCTCGGTTTCCGGCATCGCTTCCAGATAACCGGCCACTGAATGACTACGCCAGATAGCTGCCATGGTTTTATCCCAGTCTATTGGTTCCACCGCTTTAGGCAAAATCTGCTCTACCGCTGCCAGAACCCGTTTCAGTTGTTGCTGCAGTTCGTTATCCAGTTGCATAACATTCTCCGTTTGTCTATTTATCCGGCATTGCTGCCTGTTGTTTTATTCGATGCCGCGGTCAAAGTTAAAGTTGCTGCTGCCCGGTATCTGGCGCTGCAGACGCACCGCGTCCAGCACCTGTCGTCCTTCGTTACTGAACACGCCGCAGTGGGATAAATCGACCAGATAACCGCCGCAACCCATGGAGTGCAACTCACCTATATGTTCGGTGAGAGACAGCGGCGTGTGAGACTGTAAAACACTCAACCCGGCGCGGCGGCTGACACGGTAGCGTTCTCCGCGGTCGGAGACCACATCGTCACCGCCGCGCAGCGAATTAATATCAATGCGCGAAGTCAACAACGGCACCAGGGCATAAATTACCGCCTGCAGGGGATAACTGCCGCTGCGACGCAGCAGGTTGGCCATGTTTTCGCGGCCATCCTCAATGTATAATTCGCTGCCGCTCGCTCCCAGCTCCTGCCATGCCAGCATGGCCTGAGAGTTAAGACAAAACAGCCGATAACCGGTGTACAGTTCAACATCGGCGCTATCGGCAAACAAGCGAAAATGGCTCAAGTTGTTGAGGCGAAAGCGGCGAAAACCGGCATCGAGCAGGCATTGCACTGCCTGTTCAATGATTCCCCACTCCTGATCAAAGCATACCCAGGGCAGATCCCACACCACGCCGCCGCACTGCCGGGTGGTGGCACGCCAGCGCCGATGTAGCACCGCCGCTGTAACCGGTACCAGAATCCGGTCGACATTGTGATTATCCAGAGCGCGCATTTCACGGATATCGCGCACCGCTACGGTAACTTCCTGCAGTTGGGGACGCGGGTCTCCGGCAGGCAGCAGCGCCTGCTGTGCCCGTTGTTTCTGCTCTGCCAGTGTCT
>JAMOOS010000344.1 GCA_027065245.1 Desulfuromonadaceae bacterium
CGGTCTTATCTCCACCCACAGTGTCAACAAGGAGACCAAGGTGCCGTTTCTCGGCGATATCCCTGTTCTGGGCTGGTTGTTTAAAACCAGTGAAGTGGTGGACCAAAAAACCAACCTGCTGATTTTTATCACGCCGCGTATCATCAAGGATGCCAAACTGCTCAATGAGATCACCCTGGGCAACCGGCGGGAGATGGACGCTATCCAGGCGCAGCAGCGAGGAGCCGCCACGGATAGTGACAACAGCGGTGACAGCGGAGAGTAATCGATGGGGCAGAGGCAGCTGATCGGGGAGATTCTGGTGCAGCAGGGTGCGGTGAATGCCGGGCAGGTTGAGGCCGCGTTATGTGAGCAGCAGCAGGATGAGCGGCGTCTGGGCGAGCTGCTGCTGGCGGAGGGTGCGCTGACGGCGGTGCAGATGTACACGGCATTGGCGCAGCAGTTGGATGTCGCCTATCTGCGTGAGCTTCCCGATGTGGTTGGCGATGCCGCCCTGCTGGAACTGCTTCCCCTTGGTTATGCGCGTCAGCACCAGGTTATGCCGCTGGCACGGCAGGAAAACTCCCTGCTGGCGGTGCTGGCCGATCCGTTTGATTTTGATGCCGTCAACGACCTGCGCAGTGTCAGTGGCGTCGATATCGAGATGGCCATAGCGCCTGCCGATGATATCATGCGCCTGGTAAACGCCAGTTACGAGATGCAGGCCGGTGCTACTCATGAGACCGCCCACGATATTGACGCCGGTGGCGACGATTTTACCCACGGTCTGGAGCCGGCTGACCTGCTCGACAGTGATGACGAAGCGCCGGTGATCCGTTTTGTCAACAGCCTTATCACCCGGGCGTGTAAGGAGCGCGCCAGTGATATCCATATCGAACCGTTTGAAAACGAGCTTGTCGTCCGTTATCGTATCGACGGCCTGCTCTACGAAGTGGTGCGCCCGCCCTTTAGTGCCAGCGCCAGCATCATTTCGCGTCTTAAAATTATGGCCGGGCTTAATATCGCTGAAAAACGCTTACCCCAGGATGGCCGGTTCCGGGTGCGTATTGCCGCCCGCGATATCGACGTGCGTGTGTCCTCGCTGCCCACCGCCTTTGGTGAGCGGCTGGTGCTGCGCCTGCTGGATAAAAGCAGCGGCGTACTGTCTCTGAGCGATATCGGCATGGACGAGCGCATGCGCGCCACGGTGGAACGCCTCATCGCCAGTCCCCACGGGGTGTTTCTGGTGACCGGACCCACCGGCAGCGGAAAAACCACTACGCTGTACGCCGCCCTCAGCCATCTCAACGACCGTGAGAAGAATATTATCACCATTGAAGATCCCATCGAATACCAGTTGCCGGGGGTGGGGCAGATTCAGGTGAACAGCAAGATCGATCTCACCTTCGCTAACGGCCTGCGTTCTATTTTGCGCCAGGATCCCGATATCATCATGGTGGGGGAGATTCGCGATCGCGAAACCGCCGAAATTGCCATCCAGTCGGCTCTCACCGGCCACATGGTGTTTTCTACCCTGCACACCAACGACGCCGCCGGAGCGCTCACCCGGTTGGTGGAGATGGGAATTGAGCCGTTTCTGGCCTCGTCCTCCATTGTTGCCATTCTGGCGCAGCGGCTGGTGCGTACCATCTGTCCCCATTGCCGCGAGGAGTATCGGCCTGCCGCCGCCATGCTGGAGGAACTGGGCGGGGCGGATATGGCGTCGGCGCTGTTCTACCGCGGTGGTGGCTGCGACAAGTGCATGAATATCGGTTACTGCGGCCGGCGTGGTATCTACGAACTGCTGGTGGTGGACGACGAGATTCGTACCCGCCTGATGGCTAACTGCGATGCCGCCGCCATCCGCGCCATTGCCGTGCAGCGGGGGATGGTGTCATTGCGTGAGTACGGCTTGCAACTGGTGCGCGCCGGAGAAACCACCCTGGAAGAGGTGATCCGCGTCACCCGGCAGGAGCGTTGAGGTGGCGCTGTTTGATTACAGCGGCTTTGATGAGCGGGGCAAAAACACCCGTGGCACCATTGAGGCCGGCAGCAAACGCGCCGCTCTGGAGCAGTTGCGTCAGGGCGGGATTTATGTAAGTGCGGTAAACGAGCGCCAGCGGGAAACCGCCCGGAGCGGCTTTTGCTGGCGGCGTACCCGTCTGTCGGCAACAGAACTGGCCACCGCTACCCGGCTGCTGGCTACCATGCTGCAGGCGGGGGTGGCGCTGGATGAAGCGTTGCAGTCACTGCTGGAGCAGCTCGACCGACGCGATATGGAGCGTATTTTTGCCCAAGTGCGTGAGGAAGTGCGCCAGGGCAGCGCCTTGCACGTGGCCATGGCACAGCAGCGCGGCGTGTTTCCCGAATTGTACCTGCGCATTGTCCAGGTGGGGGAGAGCAGCGGTTCCCTCGACACCATTTTGCTGCGGCTGGCCGATTTTCTCGAAGAGCAGGCTCGCCTTCGGGCACGGGTGACGGCGGCTCTGGCCTATCCGGCACTGATGCTGCTGGTGGGCGGCGTGGTGCTGGTGTTCCTCGTCACCTTTGTGCTGCCGCGCATCACCCGCATGTTGGTGGACCTGGGACAGACCCTGCCTGCTCCCACCCGGCTGCTCATCGCTTTGGCCGAATTTTTTGCCGCTTACGGCTGGCTGTTGCTGGTGTTTTTTGTGATTGCACTGTGGCTGGGGCGACGCTATTACCTTGGCAAAGGGCGCCACAAGGTTGACGCGCTGCTGCTGAAACTGCCGCTGGTGGGACGGTTGTTGCGTCAGGTGGCCACCGCCCGTTTCAGCCGTACCCTGGGCACTTTGCTGTACAGCGGCATGCCGCTGCTGGCGGCGCTGGAAATTAGTAGCGGACTGTTAGCCAACCGGATTTTGCGCCGCAGCGTGGATAATGCCGTGATTGAAGTGCGCGAAGGCGGCAGCCTGGCCGCCGCCATCAAGCGCGACCATGTATTTATGCCGCTGCTGGCACAGATGGCCGCCATCGGCGAGCGCAGCGGCAATTTGGATGAGATGCTGTTCAAGGTGGCCGAGCAGCAGGAAAAACAGGTGGAGATTACCATCGGCGCGCTTATGTCGTTGCTGGAGCCGCTGATGATTCTCGTCATGGGCGCTGTTATCGGTTTTATCGTGCTGGCAGTGCTGTTGCCGATTTTTCAGGCCAGCCAGATAATGGGCTGACAGCGCAAGGAAATGAATGGAGTGGAGTAATCATGATGAATAATAAGCATTTACGCTGCATGCGCGGTTTTACCCTTATAGAAGTTATGGTGGTGGTGGTGATTCTCGGCATCCTGGCCGGAATCGTCATTCCCCGTCTGCTCGACCGCCCGGAGGAGGCGCGGCGCACCAAGGCGCAGTTGCAGATCAAGGGCATAGAAGAAGCGCTGGCGCTGTTTAAGCTGGATAACGGTTTTTTCCCCACTACCAGCCAGGGTTTGAAAGCGCTGGTCAATAAGCCGGAAAACGGCCGTATTCCGACGCGCTACCGCGAAAACGGCTATCTAAAGGCATTGCCTGAAGATCCGTGGGGTGGACGCTACATCTATCTGTGTCCCGGTCTCAACGGTGAATACGACCTGCTCTCCTACGGCGCCGACGGTGAGCCGGGCGGCGAGGGTAAAAACGCTGATGTCAAAAGCTGGGAAATTAAATAACAACCGCGCTTTTACCCTGGTGGAACTGGGTGTTGTCATGCTGCTGATGTGTATCTTTTGTGTGCTGGCGCTGCCGCTGCTCGGCAGTGTCGGCAGTGGCAGCATGCGGCGCAGCGCCGACCGGCTGGCGGCCATGGCGCGCTACCTGTACAACGAAACCGCCCTGACGGCGCGCCGCCACCGTCTGGTGCTGGATATCGACCGCGGCGTGGCGCGGGCGCAGGTGTTCGACCGCCGCCAATGGCGCGCCGCCGGCGCCACCGTGCGTGCTTATCATCTGCCGGATAATGTCAGCATCAAGGATGTATGGATAGAAGATCGCGGCCTGCTCAACTCCGGTACGGCGACTTTGCAGTTTCATCCCCAGGGATATGTCAGCGCCACCACCATCCACCTGCGGCGGCGGGACGGTGTTCAGCTCAGTTTGCATCTGCTGCCGCTAAGCGCCAGCGCGGAAATAGAAGATGGCTACCGCAAGTTTGATTAGACGGCGGCGCGGTTTTACCCTGCTGGAGGTGATGATTGCGCTGGCCATCGCCGGTATCGCTCTGGTGGCGTGCCTGGGGCTGGTCAACCGCTCCATTTATTGCGCTGAGCAGGTACGGCGGATAAGCGTAGCCACCATGCTGGCTCAGTACAAGATGACCGAACTGGAGGAACAGGCGCGCCGTCGTGCCATGGCAGTGGGAGACAGCTCCGGCAGATGGGATGAACCGTACCAGCAATATCGCTGGCAGGTGGAGTTTCACTCGACGCCCATCGCCGGAGTCAGTCAGGTTACTGTATCGGTGTTATGGGGTGATGCGCGCCGTAACGAGGAGGTGAGCCTTGACTCCTTTTTATTCAATTAGGAGTGCGTCGGGCTTTGCGGATCGAAGCGAAAATATGCATCGGCCAGATGGTTTTGCCGCCGATTCATGGCAAGTCCGACAGACTCCTGGATGCCGTCGCGGCTTTACCCTGGTGGAAGTGCTGGTGGCGGTGGCGGTGCTGAGCATTCTGCTTGGCGGTGTGTACGGTATCTTTACCAGCGTGAGCAGTAATCAGCGTCACTTGGAGCAGACAGCGGCGCTTTACCACGAAGCGCGGATGATTATGGCGCGCCTGAGCCGCGAGCTGCGTGGCAGTTATCTCGATGCTGACGATCGGAACGGCTATTTTGCCGCCAGCGCCGCCGGTGACAGTGGTGAAGCAACCCTGGAGTTCACCTCAACCTCGGCGGTGTTTGATGGTGAGGAGCATGCCGGTCTGGTGCGGGTCGGCTACCGGTTGCATCGCGCCGCCGATGAAGAATTGCCACGTCTGCAACGGCGCGCCGAGGCGTATTATCGCAGCGGCATGGCCCACTGGTGCCGTTTAAGTAGTCGGGTACGGCAGATAAGCTGGCGGTTTTATGACGGCAGTAGTTGGCACGAGCGCTGGGACAGCCGTAAGCGGCACAGGCTGCCGCGCTGCGTGGAGATCAATCTGCTCATGCAGTGGGGCGACGGCGCCAGCGAGACCGAGCCGTTTATGACCGCTGTCGATCTGTCTCTGGCGGGAGAAGTACATTGATGCGCCGGAGAAATGAGCGCGGCATGGCGCTGCTGGTGGTGCTGGCGCTGGTGACGTTGCTGGCGGCGCTGGTGAGTGAGGTGGCGTTTTCATCACTGGTGGATTTGCGCCTGGCGGAAACATACCGCGATACAACCCGCGCCGCTTATCTGGCGCGCGGCGGGCTGCGCCTGGCACAGCGGATCATTGCCACCGATCACAACGATTACGATGGCGACGACGAGCGCTGGGCGCGGAAAATCAGCGATTTTCCCGTCGGCGACTGTGGCAGAATCAGTATTGCCGCCAGCGCCGAAGATGGCAAAATAAACGTC
>JAMOOS010000345.1 GCA_027065245.1 Desulfuromonadaceae bacterium
ACCAGCCCGTCGCTGTCAATGTCAAACGGTGAGCAGGTGCCGGTAGGGGATAAAGCATGCAACTGCGAAAAACCCATCTGGGTATACAGGGCGTCGGGGCGGGCCACGCCGCCGGTGAGCATCATATCGGCGCGACCGCTCTGCAACTCGTCCACCGCCAGTTTAACAGCGTACAGCGCCGAGGCGCAGGCGGCATCGAGAGTAAAGCAGCAGCCGCCCAGGCCGAAAGCGGCAGCCAGGGTGGCGGCGGGCAATCCGGTCATAAAGCGGTTTAAGGGGTGAGTGTCGTGGCGCTGGTACGGCAGCCCGGCCTGTTCGGCAAAGGTGCGGCCAAGGTATATTTCCGCCAGTTGTGAGGTGCTGTCGTTGGGCAGAGCCAGGTTGCCGATGATGACGCCGGTGCGTGCCGGGTCGATGGCGGCGTTGTTGCAGTCGCTCCACGCCTGATGCCCCGCCTGGAGCAAAATCTGGAACATGGGATCCAGTTGGCGCAGCAGCTCCTCTTCTACATGTAGCTGCTGCCACGGCAGGGTGAAATCGAAGTTGTCTATATAACAGCCGCGCCGGGAGTAAACCCGGTCAACCTGCCCTTCGGCCGGATGGTAGGCTTCTTCCAGCGGCAGCCGCCAGCGCCCCGGCGGCGGCGTGCTGAAAGCGGTGCGCGCATCTTTAACAAGTTGCCAGAAATCAGCGGGACTGGGCGCTTGAGGAAACACGCTGCCGATGCCGACAATAGCTACTGCGGTGGAGGAATCGTACTGCTTGGGCATGGGTATGGTAACACCTGTTTACGCAAAATGGCTGACGCCGATACGAAAGCACAACCTTATACTACAAAACGGCGCTAAATAAAAGTGGCCGTCGGCTTCAGTGCCGCCGATGACGCCGTTGCTTGTGGCGCAGTTCTTTCAGCAGGGTCCTGCCGTCGTCTATGCTGTTGTAGATAACGGCGCTGGAGATGGTGGCACCACTGATGGCATCGACTTCGGCGTCGAACTGCGGCGGTTGGGCGAGGTTGCTGCCGACAATGTTTTTTTTGAGTTTGGCGATGTCGGCGCTGTTCCAGTGCCGATTGTCAATTTTGGTCAGTTGCAGCGGTATGATATCGACAATGGTGCCGTGTTTATCAAAGAGATAAATAAAGCGCACAGGATGACAGAGATCGCATACGTTGGCACGCATCACCACTTTAGCGTACATACGGGTGGCTTTTTTGTGGCGGTGAATCAAGGCGCGGTAGACGTTATCGCTGCTGTACACTTTAACTGGTCGGAAACTGGTTACCCGACCCATACGGCTGAAAGCGGTGTAGACTTTTTCTTTCAGATCGGCGGGAGAAAATGGTTCCGGGGGCGGCGGTTCCGCGGCCATGGTGTCGCGCAACAGGGTGGCTAGATATTCAGGTGTTTTGTCGAGATGCTCAAGCATCTGCCTGAAAATACGCCGGTAATTTCGGTTTAGTCCACGGTGCGTTTCTACCACTATGGCATTGTTGGTGTCGGGGACAATACGTACAAAAACACTGAATGGCGAAGTGTTGGCTCCAATGGTCTTCCACAGCCTGAAGTGCGGATCGGCAAGCATGGGGTAGTCTATCCGGTAGCGTGTGCGAAAAGTGTCGAGCTCACGTTTGCTGTTGCCGACGGCAAACGCTATAATTTTGATGCGGTTGGCGTAACCGCTGGCGGCAATATGGTGGTAAAGCTTGTTGTATATCGGTGCCTGATCCTGGCAGTGGGGACAGTGAGTATTGAAAAATTCCACCAGTACCAGTTCGGCCTTTATCTGGCTGATGGAAAATTGTTTTTTGCCGGTTATACCGAGATACGTTACAGCATCAGGATCAGACGGTGTCGCTATCAACTGGGGTGGAAACGGCAGCCCGGTATGAAGCAGACGTTGGTAAGCCAAAGCGGTGCCGGCTTGCAGGCACAAAATAATCAGGCCGAAAATAATGTGCCGGTAATATCTGTTTGCTGGCATCGCTTCCTCCATGCCGGGGCGTAATTAACTGCTTGACAGCAAATAAACAAGCTGGTAAAACCCAATCCACGTTTGGGCGAATAGCTCAGCTGGGAGAGCATCGGTCTTACACACCGAGGGTCACAGGTTCGAGCCCTGTTTCGCCCACCACATACTACGGGAGACTGTTAACGCGGTCTCCCGTTTTGTTTTTGGCATCATCGAAAGGAATTTTTACCATGGCCAGAAGATATTGTCCGCATTGCGGCGCCCCCTTGAGTCGTGCTGCCAACGTATGTGTACAGTGCGAAACCGATGTGAGCGCGGTGGCTGTGCCGACGGTAAAACGCTTTCAGTTTACTGAGTACGCGGCCATGGCGGTGGTGGCGGTCTCCTGTTTGGCGTTTGTTGTTTCTCTTGGTGTTACCAATCTTTACCGCGATGGCGGCTGGTGGCAAGGGGTGATGTCTCTCACTTGTGCCGCCGTGGCCACCAGCTATCTCAAGCGGAGTGAACACTGATCAATCACTGATCCAGACGACGCAGCCAGGTGTCAATGCGCTGATTGCGCAGCAGGAAAAAGCGCGCCACTGGTCCTAGGGTGATAATGGTAAACAGGGTGCCGAACGTATGCCGGTTGAAGTTGTTTACCGTTATTACCGTTGTTACAATTAACAGCAGCAGATAGGCGGCGGCTAGCAGCCACAGTACGATCTCCCGCTTTGTGCGTCCGGTTGTAGTCATTGTTTTCCTCTCTATTCGGGCCAGCGTTGTACGTATTTCAGGCTGCTCTGCACCATGTCGTTTTCTGGATCAAGTTTGGCAGCCTTGTTGAGCAGATCGATAGTCTGCTGTTTATACTGTTGCTGTTTGTCCTTGTCCCCGCTGGCGCGCGCGTCAAGCGCTCGGTTGAAGGCAATTTTGGCCAGATTGTTGTACGCTATGGCCGCTTGATCTTGCCATTCTGCCCCCATGACAATGGTTTTTTTGGTTTTTTGTAAAATATTCAGCCCGGTTTCTGTCTCCCGCCAAGCCTTGTCAAATTGCTTTTTCTGTATGTGGATGTAGCCTAAGTTGATGTAGGCTTCGGCCAGGGTTGGGTCTTTTGTCAAGGCTTGCTTGAACAGGTTTTGAGCCAGTTCGATCTTGTTGGCGCGCTGAGCCTCAATACCCTTGTTGTATTCGTCTTCACCGGGGTTGGTGCAGCCGCCCAGCAGGATAGTCATCAGCAGTGTTAGTATGATATAAAAAGTTTTCATAGGTCATTCCTGTTATAAGCCATGGGGCCATGGGATTTGTGGTGGTTAAAAATCCAGTTCCAAGGTGACGCCGTCCTGTTGTGTGCTGCTGTTTTTACGCAGGCAGCGCTCCAGTTGTTTTTTTAGACGGACAAATTGCGCTTCAATCTGATCTTTTTCCTCATCGTTTTCAAACCCCAGTTCGTAGAGCTGGTCGATTTTTCTGCTTAGCTCCGTTATCGCTTTTTGCACCGCCTGCCCCGGTGCTTTGGGGCGCACACTGCGGCTGACCTTTCGAATTTCGCCACGGGTCAGGCCGCGTTCCTTGTATTTATGGTACAACGCCAGCATGGTTTCCGGCTTACGCTTGCGGGCGATTTCAACCAGAATGCCGCGTGGCACGCGGTTGTTGCTGCGGCAGTCGTCCTTGATCTCGTCTGGCAGCTTCTGTAGTGATAATATCTCCGAAATGGTCGATTTGGCCTTGCCCAGTTTGTGCGGCAGATCTTTTTGTCGGCAGATCTTTTCGTCCAGCAGACGCTGAATGGCTTCTGCTTCTTCGATGGGAGACAGGTTCTCGCGGATGATATTTTCGATAATTGCCAGTTCCAGTGACGGATTCTCCTTGAATATGGCTGGTATACTGCTGAGGCCGGCCTGCTGTGCGGCGCGAAAACGGCGTTCGCCGGAGATGATGATCAGTTTGTTGTCGCGGCAGGTAAAGAGGATTGGCTGCAGTACGCCATGGCTGCGGATGGTTTCGGCCAGTTCCTCCAGCGCCTGAGGACAAAAATGTTTGCGCGGCTGGTTCGGGTCAGGGTGCAGCTGTGCCAGCGGAATTTCGTACAGATTGTCTTCCTGGTATTCAAGTGCTGTTGATGCGGCCATGTATTCCACCAATGTTGTCGGTTAATGCCCGTACAGTAGCTGATAAACGGCAGCGGCGACCAGCAGGGCGTTGGTCAACGCGTGGGATACTATACAGCAACGCAGATTTTTCTGCCATACCATCAGAATGTTTTGCAGCGTGCTGGTTATTGCCAGTGCTGCTGCGTAGCTGGAAGCAAACGATGCCAGTATCACCACCATGACGAAGGAAAATGCCTGTGGCGTTCCAAGTGCTACAGAGCGGAAATCGGGGGTTATGAGATAACGCAGCATAAATGAACGCCAGAATAGTTCGCACATGAGAGGGCTGACGGTAATAAAACCCAATGCACATAGCGCCGCCACCGCAACGTGAGTACCATCCGGGTATTGTGCTGCGGCAAAGACCTGAGCAAGCTGCACTGGTTGATAACGGGCGCACAGCAGCCACGCAGCCAGACCCAGCACGGCAAATGTAATCGCTATAAACAGTTGACGGCTACTCATCTTTGCTGATGTATCGGCACCGAAATGTTTCCGCCACAGCCACAGCATGGTTCCGCATACCATGACCTGCGTTAAATGAAGCTGGAGGCGGAATGCAGGGAGGAATTCAATGGCCTGTTCTATGCAAAAATATATAAGAAAAGGGAAAGTATAGGGAAACCAGTTTTTCCTGTGAAAGTTAAACATGCCGTGTCGCCTGCCTGTGGATGGTGGGATGGTGATTGTTTCGCCCCTGTTCTACGTCGCTGTTTGGGACAGGTCAAGGATAAAAGTCGGGCGTGAGCCGAATTGCTACCATCTCGGCGGTAATTATGGTTGAAAAAGAGGCACCTGTCGTCTTGTTGTGCCTAAAAAATATGCATTCATGGTAGGTGTAGGGTCATTTGCGGCAGGAGCCTGGGCGTAGCAATGGTGAAAAACTGCCGCTTTGGCGCGGAAATCAGTTCTGTGTTGCTGTTGCGGTATGAAATTTGCTGCATGGTGACGGGAGTTATGTGCAGAAGTGTTTTTTAATGGACTATTGACTGTTTTTTCATATAACCTGAATGCTTTAGCTGCCGATTTGTGCTGCTGTGCTCAGTTCGGGTAGCGGCCTGAGATGGCGATTTTTCAATCGGGTTTGATCAACGGAAGGATGATAAGCGATATGAAAAAAGTAGAAGCGATTGTAAAACCGTTTAAGCTCGATGAGGTAAAGGAAGCGTTGAGTGAGATTGGCATCCAGGGTCTCACCGTTAGTGAGGTCAAGGGTTTTGGTCGGCAGAAGGGGCACACGGAGTTGTATCGTGGGGCCGAGTACGTCGTTGATTTTATCCCCAAAATCAAGATGGAGATCATCGTGTCTGACGATGTGGTAGCCAAAGTGGTAGAGCAGA
>JAMOOS010000346.1 GCA_027065245.1 Desulfuromonadaceae bacterium
TACTTCGCTCTGTTCCACCTGGTTATGGCTGGCGATGGCGGCGCTCAGTTCGTGACAGTCGGGATCGGGATAGGCGGCCAGAGTGCCGATATTGGCGCTGATAACGGCACGCAGCCAGCGTGGCGGTCCCAACGGATTGAGGTTGGCGGAAAAGTCGCATATCTCCTCCGGCGCCAGGCCGCTTATCTCACTGAGACGGCGCAGGTTGCCGCCGTGCTGATGGTGTAACTGTTCCACTTATCCCCCCTGATGGAGTAGCGCCAGTACCACCAGCGCTGGCAGCAGCTCGGTCAGTTCACACGCCGCTCCCAAGGTATCGCCGGTGAGACCACCGATGCGGCGGCGGCAGTAAGCGGCAAAGGCGCAGCTGAACGCAGCGCAGATAGCGGTCAGCGTCAGAGCGGTGCCGCCGCCCACAGACAGCGCCGCCAGCAGCAGCAGCGCCAGTGCCGTTATCGCCTGGCGCGGGCGACTGTTGTCGTTGGTGATGCTGGCCAGCCCGCCGCCGCTGCGGGCGTAGGGGAGGAGAACATTGTTGATGACGATGGCGCAGCGTCCCGCCAGCGGAGTAAGCACAATCACCGCGTAGCGTGCCGTCGGCGGCAGCGCTGCCAGGGCGGCAAACTTGAGCAGCATTACCGCCACAATGGCAAACACCGCCATGGGCCCGCAGCAGCTGTCCTTCATAATCTCCAGCATCCGCTCGCGCCCGCGCGAACTCATAAAAGCGTCAGCACTGTCGCCGAGGCCGTCCAGATGCAGGCCGCCGGAAATCGCTACCAGCATTATCACCGTAGTGGCACTGGCCACCACAGTAGAGCCGCACAGTTGCAGCACCAGCCAGTCGCCGCTGGCGACGGCCAGACCGATGAGCAGTCCCACCGGCGCAAACCACACCAGACTGCGTGCCAGAGCCTGCTGGCCACCGCACCAGGCGGCGGGCAGGCGGACGACGGTTAAAAATGTGATGGCGGCGCACAGCGGTTGCGTAATGGTTCTTGTCGCGGACAAATTGAGTTACCTTTTGCTGTCGGTTGTAGTTGTGTTGCGCAGATAAATCTCGCGCCGGTGGCCGATGGCGAGAGCGAGCACGACAAGGTGCTCTGCCTCAATCCGGCAGATGACGCGGTAGGTGCCAATGCGGTAACGCCACAGGCCGTTTAAATCGCCGCGTAGCGGTTCGCCGAAATGGCGCGGATTTTTGCAGCCGTTGATACGCTCGTCCAGCCAGTCGAGCAGCCGCCGCTGCACCGGACGGTCGAGCTTTTTCAGCTGCTTTTCAGCGCAGGAGCTGATTTCAACTGTCCAGGCCAAGGTCTTTCCTGACTGCGGCAATGGATTTGCTGCCGCTCATGCCGGTCAGGGCCAGCCGCGCCAGTTCCAGGTCTTCGTTATCTTCCAGATAGCGGACTATCGCCTCGCGGACAATGGCACTGCGATTGCTGCCACGGGCTTTTACCAGCAGATCCAGTTGTCGCTCCAGCTCTTCTTCCAGACGGATTGCCAACATGGGTATGTTCCTCCTGTCATTATTTGTATAACAATGTATAGCGATGCCGGATAGCTGTCAAACAGTGGTGTGGTTTTACTCTTTATCTCCAGCTAGATCGGCGTGGAACAGTTTGCCGCTGCCGTTGGCGGCGCAGAACTCGCCGCACATGGTGCAGGTTTTTTCATCTTCCGGCGTGCGCGAGGCGCGGATGGCGCGGGCTTCTTCCGGCAGCAGTGCCAGCTTAAACTGTTCCTCCCAGTCCAGGTCGCGGCGCGCCTTGCTGATGAGCTTATCGCGCTGACGCCCTTTGTCGGGATACTTGTTCATATCGCCGATGTAAGTGGCCACGCGGGCGGCGTGAACCCCGGCGCGTACATCTTCCTCGTTGGGCAGGGCCAGGTGCTCCGCCGGAGTGATGTAGCAGATCAGGTCGGCACCGTAGCGGGCCGACTGCGCCGCGCCGATGGCGGCGCTGATGTGGTCGAAGCCGGGAGTGGCATCGGTGGAGATGGGGCCGAGCATGTAGTAGGGGGCTTCGTCGCTCATCCGTTTCTGGATGATGATGTTGGCTTCCACCTCGTCCAGCGGCATGTGTCCTGGCCCTTCCACCAGCATCTGGCAGCCCATCTCGCGGCCAATCTGGGCCAGTTCGCAGTTGATAATCAGCTCCTGCATCTGGGCGCGGTCGTGGCTGTCGTGGATGGCGCCAGCGCGCAGACCGTTGCCCAGGGACAGGCATACGTCGTATTTTTTCAGGATATTCACCACGCGGTCAAAGTGTTCATACAGTGGGTTTTCGCGCTGGTTATGTTCCATCCACGCCACCATGGTGGTGCCGCCCTTGCTTACCAGCCCGCCGTAACGGTAGTGCTGTTTGCGCAGGCGTTCGATGGTGTAGCGGTTGATGCCGCAGTGGATGGCCATGAACGCCAGACCGTCGTCACACTGTTTTTCGATAAGATCGAACAGCTCTTCCGGGTCGAGTTTTTCCGGGCGGCCATGTTTGCGTGCCGCGTCGCAAAAAGCCTGATACAGCGGTACGTTGCCCACGGGCAGATTGACTGCCGCCAGCACCTCGCGGCGCACCCGGTCGAGATTGCCACCCACCGACAGCTCCATCAGGGTATCGGCGCCCGCTTCTTCGGCGATCTTGGCCTTGCGTACCTCGGCGGCGTAGTCGACGATATCGGACGAGGTGCCGATGGAGGCGTTGACCTTGGTTCGCAATCCCTTGCCGATGCCCACCGCTACGGGCTTGCTGTTTATGTTGTTGGGGATAACTATTTTGCCCGCCGCCACCATGGCGCAGATATATTCGGCATCAATGTTTTCCGTGTCAGCCACCGCCTGCATCTGGGCGGTGATGGTACCGTTCACGGCGTGTTCTACCTGGGTAAGCATCTGGTAATTTCCTTTTTTGTTGTGTATGTGGTGCGGTTGCCCGCGCGGCAAAATCCGCCACCGTTCCCACCCAAGGCCGGGCCAGCGCCTAGGAGCCTGTCGGACTTTCCATGCATCGGCTGCAAAACCGCCTGGCCGGTGCATATTTCCGCTCCTTTTCGACCAATAGCTACAGCTATTAGCCTTCAAACGAGCGAAAATCTGTCCTCGACCAGTCGATTTTTCGCTTCAATCCGTAAAGCCCGACAGACTCCTAGTTTGCCGCTGTCAGATTTACCTCTTCTCCGGCCCGGAAACCGCCGCTTCGGCAAAGGTGGCTACTTCGGTCAGTACCGCCACGGCGGCGTCGACGATGTTGAAGGCCAGCGCCGCGCCGGTTCCTTCGCCCAGACGCAGGTTGAGGTCCAGCAGCGGTTGTTTGTCCAGGTGCTGCAGCGCAATGTGCTGCCCCTGCTCCACGCTGCGGTGCCCGGCGATCATGTAGTCGCGGCTGGCCGGGGCCAGACTGGCGGCGAGCAGGGCGGCGGCGCTGGAGATAACCCCGTCTATAACCACCGGCTTGCCCTGGGCGGCGCTGCCGAGTATCAGCCCGGCGATGGCGCCGATTTCAAAACCGCCCACCTTTGCCAGCACATCCACGGCATCGTCGGGGTCGGGCTGGTGCAGTTTGAGCGCCTGTTCCAGCACCGCTATCTTGCGTTGCAGAGCGGCGTCGTCAAGGCCGGTGCCGCGCCCGGTTACTTCGGCGGCGCTCCGGCGGCAGATGGTGGCGATGATGGCGCTGGATGGGCTGGTGTTGCCGATACCCATATCGCCGGTGGCGAATATATCCACCCGGTCGCCCAACTGTTGTGCCACTGTTATCCCCACTTCCAGCGCCTGTTCGGCCTGGTGTCGGCTCATGGCCGCTTGTTGGGCGAAGTTGGCACTGCCGGGGGCGATTTTGCGGTGCAGCAGGTTGTCAAAGGCGGATAAGTCGCTCAAATCGGCGGCCACCCCCACGTCAACCACTGTTACTGCGGCACCGCACTGGCGTGCCAGGGCGTTGATGCTGGCCTTTTCGTTGCAGAAGTTGCGCACCATCTCCCGTGTTACCTCCTGTGGGAATTTGCTTACCCCGGCGGAGACAATGCCGTGATCGGCGGCCATAACCACCACCATTTTGCGTTGCAGACACGGGTGCATGGTGGCGCACATGGCGGCCAGGTCTTCAGCCAGATCCTGCAGTTGCCCCAAGGCCCAATGAGGGATGGCCAGTTGCTCCAGCCGCTGGCGGGCGCAGGCGCGGGTGGCGCTATCGGCGCTGGTGATAGCTGCGATGGTGTCGTTCAGTAGAGAAGAAGAGGCAGTGTTCATGATTCGACCTGTGATTTGATGGTTAACGGCTGTCCGGCGACGACAAAGATCACCTCGGTGGCGGCGGCGGCGATACACTGATTGCAGCGCCCGGCCAGATCGCAGAAACGGCGGCTGGCGGCGTCGGCGCCGATGAGTCCCATGCCCAATTCGTTGCTGACAAAAATTACCGTGCCGGTCACGGCGGCGGCGGCGCTGATAACGGCGGCGCAGTGATGCGCCATCTCCTCTTCAGTGGGTAGTGGCAACTGCTGCTGCGTGGCGTGGTAGAGCAGGTTGTTTACCCACAGGGTCAGGCAGTCCACCAGCACCACCGCGCTGGAGCGGCATTGTTCCAGCGCCGTTGCCAGGTACAGTGGTTCCTCCACGGTGTGCCAGCGCTGGCCGGCACGGCGCTGCCGATGACGGGCAATGCGCGCGTCCATTTCGGCATCAATACGCGGGCAGGTGGCGATATAACTGCGTTGCCCACCGATGGCGGAGGCGCGGTGCTCGGCATAGGCGCTCTTGCCGCTGCGGTTGCCACCAGTTACCAGAACGATATTGTCAACAGTGTTCATTGTACAATCCGGTGAGTACAGCGCGCTGCTCGCTGATAGTCATGGTGGCGTATCCGCCACGTTCAAGTTGGAATTTAAGGTAGTCGTGGCGCGGTAATTCCAGCAACTGACACAGCAGATGACGGATTACGCCGCCGTGGGCCACCAGTGCCAGGTGGTGGTAGTGCGCACCGAGCAGCCGTTGTGCCGCTGTGGCCACTCGCTGGTTGAACTGGTGGGGCGCCTCCCCTGCGGGAAAACAGAAATCGGCGGCGTTATCAGCCCACTGTTGCACCAGTTCCGGTTCCTGCTCACACATCTGCGCAAAAGTCAGCCCTTCCCAACGGCCGAAATCGACTTCGTTGAGGGCGGCGACAATCTCCACGTCTAGGTTCAGGCGTGCGGCCAGAGGCGCCGCCGTCTGCCGCGCGCGTAGCGCCGGACTGCACCACAGCGCGTCGATACCGTGGTCGTGGAGATGCTCGGCGAGATATTCGGCCTGAGCGTGGCCACGGCCGCTTAACGGTACGTCGCGGCGGCCGACGTAGCAATTGTCGTACTTGGTATCCAGGGCACCGTGGCGCACCAGT
>JAMOOS010000347.1 GCA_027065245.1 Desulfuromonadaceae bacterium
TGTCTATACCGGCGTTCAGCAGCAGTGGCAATTCATCGAGCAGACACAAATCGCGGCTGTTCATGATGTAGGTGCCGTGATCATCCTGCGCGATGGGAAAATACTGCCCCGGCCTGGTCTCCTCCACCAGGGCATAGTTCCAGCGGCACGGCTGGGCACAGGCGCCGCTGTTGGCGCTGCGGCCGGTAAGGGCGGTGGAGAGCAGGCAGCGCCCTGAATAAGCGATACACATGGCACCGTGGACAAACACCTCCAGCTCCACCGTGGTGGCAGAGCGAATGGCTGCCACGGCGGCGATATCCAGTTCCCGCGCCAGATTTACCCGCTCAATCCCCTGACGCTGCCAGAAATTACAGGCGGCAGCGTTGATGGTGTTGGCCTGGGTGGAAAGATGCAGCGGGCGCTGCGGATCGATGGCACGCACCCGTTCCAGCACACCGGGATCAGATATTATATAGGCATCAATGGCCAGCGCACGCAACTGTTCCAGATAACCGTCCAGCTCGGCAAGCTGCGACGGCGGCAGGTAGGCGTTGAGGGTAAGGTAGATCCGTTTGCCGCAGCCATGAGCTTCATCCACCGCCTGCGCCAGGGACTTTACATCAAAATTGGCGGCAGCGGCGCGCAGGCCGAACTGCTCCCCGCCCACATACACGGCATCGGCACCGTAGTACAGCGCCACGCGCAATTTATCCATATCCCCGGCCGGGGCAAGTAGTTCAACGTTGGTCATACAGGCACATCCAATCCGCTAACGGGTGGCATCGTCACAGGCTGGCCACATACCAGCACTTCCGGCATACTACACTGACAGCAGTTCTTGTACAAATACGTTTCATTCTTGACAAGGGGATGGAAACACTATAAAAAATTAGAATGTTTTGCTATATTCGCTAATCATTTGTCAGGCGCTGTGGCGCAAAAAGGGTTTTATGCACCGGATAAAAATGTTGTTGTACGTGCTGCTGGCGCTGGCATTGAGCGCCTGCGCCGCCACCAGGGACCGAACACCGCTGATTCCCGCCGTTAGCCAACCGGCCCAAAGTCGGCAGGTTGAGCAGGCACAGCAGATGGAGTATCTGCGCGACACCATAAAACGGTTGCGCGTAGACGTGGACAAAAACCGCCGTGAGATGGAAACCCTGCGCAACCAGCTGAGCAAATTGCAGGAACAGATGATCAGCTCAGAGGCCAGGCCGGAGCACGCATCGGCCACCAAACAGTTGCAGCATCAGTCCGATAACGACAATGCCAGCGCCACCGATATATATCTGCAGGCTTTTTCGGCTTTCAGCAACAACGATTACGTTACTGCCATCAGAGGATTCAGTAATTTTCTGCAACAGTTCCCGCGCAATCCGTATGCAGTCAATGCCCAGTTCTGGCGCGCCAAGGCCTACTTGGCACAAAACAACCTCGCCGCCGCCAGACACGACTTCGAGCAGGTATTGAAGCACCCGGACAACAGCAAGAGTGCCGCCGCATTGTTGCAACTGGCAGTCATTGCCGCGCGCAGCAACCAGCCGGATCGGGCGCGGTCGCTGCTGCTGCAGTTGCAGCAACAATATCCTGCCAGTCCGGCGGCGCAAAATGTACCGGCACACCTGCGTGCCCTGCTGCAATAAAGCTGTTGCAACTATCAGATGACGCACCAATTTAGTCGGCAACGCCGGCTCCATGCTTGTGCATAAAAAGGAGATTAATTCGATGAAATTACGCAAGCTGATAATTCCGGTCTGTCTGTTTATGTTCTGCGCCACGGGCGTACTCGCTCAGGGCACCCCGCAAATCTACACCATCAAAAAAGGGGACACCCTGTGGGGAATTTCACAACGCTTTATAAGCGATCCGCTCTACTGGCCCAATCTGTGGGCCAACAATCCCGACATCCACAACCCGCATCTCATCTATCCGGGACAAAAACTGGCCATTTACGATGGTCGCATAGAGCTGTTGCCGGAATATAAACAACAACAGGAACAAGCTGGCGATGGCAATGACGATACCAGCGTACCGCAAGCTGAAGAAACAACCACAAGCACCGGTGACGAGCAGATCACCTTTACCGCCTACGGTGATCTGAACAGTTTTATCAGCACTGCCCAGCTGCAGCAGGTCGGACGCATTGTAGATACCGTTGACAACCGCATCATGATGACCAGGGGAGATACGGTTTTTGTGCAGATGAGCGATCCGGATGCCGCCGAGGGCAACAAATACGCCATCTACACACTGGGCAAAGAGGTGAAACATCCGCAGCGCAAACGCGAGGTTATCGGTCGCCAGCTTATCTGGCGCGGCGCGCTGCAACTAACCGACACCCATAAACAGGTGTATGCCGCCACCATCACCGACGCTGCCGGAGAGATTGTCCGTGGCGACATCCTGCTGCCAGTTATCGAGCCGGAAACCTCCATCAACCTGCGCAAATGCCAGAGCGAAGCGCACGGCTGCATTGTCGCCGCCGACCCGGAAAAACTCTCCCTGGGACAACACGATATCTGCTACATCGACCTGGGTAATATGGACGGCATCGAAGTAGGCAACATACTTACCATCGTTCGTCCGCGCAAAGCTACCGATCTTGGTCTGCAGGATAAAAACATTGAACTGCCCGACACCGTACTCGGTCAGGCACTGGTGGTAAAAGTAGCCGAAAGCAATTCCGCTTTGCTCATCCTCAAGGCAACACAGGAGATCTTCATCGGCGATCTGGTTACCACCGATATATAGACAAGCTGTGGATAATTTTCTGCACCAACAAGGGATTGGGGGAGACACTCCGATCCCTTTTGTTTATTGAGTTTACACACAATGAAATCCTGCACTACGCAACAACACTGGCTGCGTCTCCATCTCACCCCCGGACTGGGGCGGGTGGGGATCATGCGCCTGATGGAAACCTACGCTGATCCCGCCAGCGCCTTGGCGCGCACCCGTGACCAGTGGCGCGCCGATGCCAACCTTACTTCAATGCGGATAAAACAGCCTCCGGCCACCGACGCGGAAATCTTCGTCAATGCCTGCCGCCTGCTGGAGCAGTATAAAGTACACATTATCAGCCTGTGGGATGACGATTATCCGGCCTTGTTGCGCAACATAGCCGATCCACCGGCACTGCTGTATGTGCGCGGCAACATTGACGCCAGACCAGCCATTGCCATTGTCGGTTCACGCCGCGCCAGCCGCGACAGCCTGCGCCTGGCCCACGAGGTGGCGGCAACTCTGGCACGTCACAACATCGCCGTTGTAAGCGGCCTGGCGCGCGGTATCGACACCGCCGCCCACACTGGCGCCATTGCAGGTGGCGGCACCACGGTGGCGGTACTAGGTGGCGGCATCGACTGCATCTACCCGCCGGAAAACCGCCGTTTGTTCGAGCAAATAGCCGCCAGCGGCGCAGTTATCAGCGAATACCCGCCCTTCACCCCGCCCATGGCGGGACACTTCCCGGCACGCAACCGCATTATCAGCGGCTTGTGCGGCGGCACTTTTGTAGTGGAGGCGGCAGAAAACAGCGGTTCACTGCTAACCGCCTCCTTTGCCGCAGAACAGGGGCGCGATGTCTATGCGGCGCCGGGACCGGTATACGCTCCCGGCTGTAAAGGCAATCTAGAATTGCTTAAGCAAGGAGCCACACTGGTTACCGAAGCTGCCGATATTCTTGGTGGATACGCCATAAACCACCCTCTGAGCAGCAAAGCCGACAGCCGCGAGATCGATCTTTCCGGTCTCAGCGACACGCAGAAACAGATATTCAATCTCCTCACTCCGACACCGCTGCACCTCGATCAACTGGCCGATCGAAGTGGCTTGACACCCATGGAGGTTTCGGCTATCGTGCTGCACTTGGAGCTGCAGGGGTTCGCTTCCGCACTCCCTGGTGGGCGCTATGTGCGCGGTTCTGCTGGATAATTTCCTCTCACGCTTAGGTGACTATTTGAACGAGCGAGTACTGATTATCGTCGGAATTATCGCCCGCTATTTTTTAAGCGAGGACGATTTTTCCAACGAGGGGCAGATAATCGAGGAACTGCTGGGTGCTGGATTTGAAGAAGAGGAGATCAGCGAAGCCTTTTCGTGGATGGAGAAAATAACCCTCCATCCGCAACTCGATCAGGACGAGGTCCCCTGCCTGCAGCCTCCGGCTCTGCGCCTGTTTGCGGCACAGGAACAACAGCAGTTGTCCGCCGCGGCACAGGGTTTTCTCGTCGACATGCGCCAGCGCGGCATCATCAACGCCGAGATCGAGGAGGAGGTTATCCTCAAAGCCTGCCACGAATGCGACGAACAGGTTGATCTGGAGGAGATCCGCTCCTTGACGGTTCTGATTCTGTTCGCCAATCTTACCAGCGATCACGTCCGCACTATAGACTGCATCATCGAAAACAAGCTGGACAAGTTTTACCATTAACATTCCACTGCGTTAGCAACGGCACGGCTGTTCACCTCGCTACTGTGCGGTGCCATGCTGCGCGTCTGATCCATACGGGGATATATCTCATGGCACGTTCACTGGTTATCGTGGAATCACCGGCAAAGTCGAAAACCATCGAAAAATTTCTCGGCAAGGACTACAAAGTACTGGCCTCCTACGGTCATGTACGCGCCCTGCCGAGTAAACAAGGCTCGGTGGATGTAGAAAACGGTTTCAAACCCAAATACCACATCCTGCCCGAGAGCAAAAAACATATAGAAGTGCTGAAAAAAGAGGTGAAACGCTGCGAAGAACTGCTGCTTGCCACCGACCTCGACCGCGAGGGTGAGGCCATATCCTGGCATCTGTTGGAGGCGCTGGGTATCGACGAAAACGGCGATAAGCCCAAGGTTAAACGGGTAACCTTTCATGAGATTACCAAACCGGCCATCACCGAAGCAGTAGCCAAGCCGCACAAAATCTCCCACGATCTGGTCAACGCCCAGCAGGCGCGGGTGATTCTCGATTATCTGGTCGGTTTTACCCTGTCGCCATTTTTATGGAAAAAGATCCGCTACGGTCTCTCCGCCGGTCGGGTACAGTCGGTGGCTCTGCGCCTTATCTGTGAGCGGGAGCAGGAGATCAACGCCTTTAAGTCGCGTGAGTACTGGAGTATCGAGGCACAACTGGCTAACAGCAACGATCAGGTATTCAGCGCCAAACTCCACGCTGTAGACGGCAAAAAACTGAGCAAGTACGCCATTGCCGACGCAGCAGCAGCCAAACAACTGGTGGATGCCATCAGCGGCAAACCGCTGCGGGTGGCCAGTGTCACCTGCAAGGAGAAAAAGCGCAGCCCGGCACCACCGTTTACCACCAGCACCATGCAACAGGAAGCCAGCCGC
>JAMOOS010000348.1 GCA_027065245.1 Desulfuromonadaceae bacterium
GTATTTACCGATCCGCAACAGCATCCCGATCTGGAGGCGGAGGCCAATCAGAAATATGCCATCAAGCCGGTACCGTTCCAGGTGGCTGACCGCTACCAGGCAGCGCTGGTCAACTCCTACTTTTATCTGTTGATAAAATACGGCGACGAGTTTCAGGTGCTCGGATTCAAGGATCTCATCGACGTAAAACAGCAGGGTGAAGGCCATTTCGATGTCGATCTGCGCAATCCTGAATATGAGATCACCCGCTGCATCAAAAAGGTACTCTACGCCAGCAACAGCAGCGGCGATCTGTTCAGTAAAATACCGCGCAAGGTAACTCTCACCGCCTATGTTTCCGCTACCGCCAAGCTGCCAGATTTTCTGCGCAAATTCAAAGGTGAGATGGAAAAACTGGTGGCAGAGCTGAGCAAAAAGGCGGGCGACAAGCTGACTTATAGCGAGATTGATCCGGAGGCCGATGGCGCCAGGGTGGCGCGGCGCATCGAAGCCGACTACGGTTTTATGCCCATGCAGACCGGGCTGTTCGACCGGAACAGCTTCTATTTCTACCTCACCCTCAGCGACGGTGATCAGATGGTGCAGGTGCCGCTGCCACAGGACTTTAGCGCAGATGCGCTCAAGCAGAATCTCAAAGCGGCGTTGCAACGTTTCTCCAGCGGCTATCTTAAAACCGTAGCCCTGGCGCTGCCGTCATCGGCGCGCATGGCACCGTTTATGGCGCAGTTTGGCATGGGCGCCAACGCCAAACATTACGACCTGTTGCGTCATCAGTTAATGCAAAACCACAACGTGCGCGATATAGACCTCAACCAGCAGCAGGTACCCGACGATGCCGATATTCTGCTGGTGGTGGCAGCGGACGATCTGAACGATAAAGGGCTGTTCGCCATGGATCAGTTTCTCATGCGCGGCGGTACGGTAGTGGTGGCGGCGGCGCCGTTCAAAGTTGATTTCAGCCGTGAGGGTTTGACGGCGGAAAAACAGGACAGCCTTCTGCTTAAATGGCTGGCGCACAACGGTATAACCATGGAGGAGCAACTGGTGCTGGATGAGCGCAACCAGCCGTTTCCGCTGCCGGTTACCCGCAAGGTAGGCGATTTTACCCTGCATGAGCTGCGCCTGATTCCGTATCCATATTTTATCGATGTTTGTGGCGACGGACTCAACCATGCGCTGCCGGTTACCGCCGGGCTCAACCGAGTGTTGATGAACTGGGCGGCACCATTGAAATGGGCTGACGACAAGCAGGCGCCGTACACCGTGGTGCCCTTGCTGCAAAGCTCGAACCGGGCGTGGCTGTCCGATCAGCCCGATCTGCTGCCGCGCTTGAACAAGGATGGCAGCAGCGCCTTTGCCGCGGCGAAAAAACGCGCTGTCTATACACTGGCCGCCAGTGTGCAGGGGCGGTTTGAGTCGTGGTTTAAAGGGAAAAAATCGCCCCTGGTCGCGGATAAGCAGGCCGATAAAGACAAAAAAGGGAAAAATTCCGCCGCCGACAAAAACAAGGCTGACACCATTGCCGCGGTGGTTGAACACTCTCCGGATGCTACCCGCCTGATTGTGTTCTCCAGCGCCGATTTCCTCAGCGATCAGACCCTGCGTCTGGCGGCCAGTGTCAGCGGGCAAAACGAGCTGGGAGCGTTGCAGGTGGTGGAAAACACCCTCGACTGGGCGCTGGAAGACCCGCAGTTGCTCACCATACGCGCCCGTGGTCAATATGTGCGTACTCTGATACCGTTGTCACGGGCGCAGCAGCGCCATTACGAATACCTCCTCTACGCCAGCGTGCTGCTGGGGCTGCTGCTGGTATTCGCCTGTTATCGGCTGCGGCGCAGCGTGGTGCAAAAACGCTACCGCGCCCTGCTGGCGCAGTAAACGGTAGTTACGCAGTCTCAGGTTTGCCGGGACTGGTGGTTTTGCTTGGGCATTTACGGGCGAATCGGCTATGGTGTGCGGTAAGTGGCAGGTTCGCCCGTTTTTTCTGCTCACAGGGGAAGTTATGAAAAAAATACTACTGCTGGTGCTGCTGGCGCTGCTGGGGGCGGCGTCACTGGTGGGGGCCGTGCCGCCGCCGCTGGTGGATGGCGAAGTGCACATCCTTGATTTCAACCAGAGCAGCGACGGACTGGAGCGCTTTATCACCGTTATGGACGCCAACGGTGTCAGCGCCGCTTGGGTAATGGGTGCGCCGTTACAGAAGATGTGGCAGGAGCACGCGCCGCGTCGCCCCGTCGCCTATGAGTCCGATGACGCGCCGGTGTACTACTACAGTGCCACCGATGTCATTGTCGCCCGGCAGGTACTGAAGCTGCCGCCGCACCAGCGTCGCCGGCTGTATCCTTTCATCTGCGGCTTTAATCCCACCGACCGCAACGGAGTCCGTCATATCCGCCTGATGCTGGAGTTGTATCCGGGGCTGTGGCGCGGTATCGGCGAAATTCTCACCCGTCACGATGCCCTTACCCGGTTGACCTACGGCGAAACCGCCCGTGCCGACCATCCGGCGCTGGATGCAGTGTATGAACTGGCCGCTGAGCGCCATCTGCCGGTGTTGCTGCACAGCAATATCACCAGTACCCGCGAGACCGATTTTATCTACCAGGGCGAGGTGGAGCGCGCCGTGGCGCGTCATCCCGCCACCACCTTCATCTGGGCCCACGCCGGCTGCGCCGCCAACATTGAGCGGCGCCAGCATCTTGACAATCTGGCGGCGCAGGTGGAACGGCTGCTGCGGCAATATGCCAATCTCAACATTATGCTGTCGTGGACTCTGGTAAGCCATTACCTGCTCGATGGCAGTGGCAAAGCGCAACCGCTCTGGGTGACGCTGGTGCGGCGTTACCCGCGCCGTTTCCTCGTCGGCAGCGATATTGTCGGTCGCTGGGATAAACAGGCGGCGGCGCTGGACAGGGTGAGAACCTTTCTCGCCGCCCTGCCGCCGGAAGTGGCGGCACTGGTGGCGCGTGATAACGCGCTGCGTCTGGTTGGTGGCGGAAAGGACGGTTAGTTGTATGAAAGTAATTTTTTCTCACGGCAAGGAGAGCGGCCCGTGGGGGACAAAAATTCAGCGTTTGGCAACCATTGCCGAACAACACGGCTGTCAGGTTATCAGTGTCGATTACACCGACAGCACCGACCCGGACCAGCGGGTGGAACGCCTTGTGGCCCTGTTGCGGCAGCAAGATGAAGAGTTCGTGCTGGTTGGCTCCAGTATGGGCGGCTATGTGGCGCTGGTGGCGGCGGCGCAGGTGGTGGCGCGGGCGCTATTCCTCATGGCGCCGGCGCTGTATATCCCCGGTTATGCCTGTCACAGCTACGCCACCGACCTGAACGTGGAAATTGTCCACGGCTGGGATGACGCCATCATCCCGCACGAATTGTCAATCCGTTATGCCCGCCACGCCAACTGCCCGCTCCATCTCATCCCCGGCGACCACAGCCTGGTCTCATCCCTGGATACAGTTGCCGGGTTGTTTGCTGTCTTTTTGCGCCGCCATCTTGATCTCGGTAGTTGTCGGTAACTACTCGCCGTTCAGCAGTGCCAGCAAGTCTTCGCCGCTAAGTTTGCTGGCTTCATTCTGGTCGGTGTCGCTGTAGACGCCGTCGGCCAACTGCTGTTTTTTCTCCTGCATGGCGACTATTTTTTCCTCCACCGTACCGGTGGCTATCAGTTTGTAGACAAAAACCGGTTTGTCCTGGCCGATGCGGTGAGCGCGGTCGGTGGCCTGGTTTTCCACCGCCGGGTTCCACCACGGATCGTAGTGGATGACAGTGTCGGCGGCAGTCAGGTTCAGACCGACTCCGCCGGCTTTGAGGCTGACAAGAAACAGCGGCACTGTGCCGTTTTGAAAGCGGTTGATGGCTTCATCCCGTTTACGGGTGCGTCCGGTCAATTTGCTGTAGGGAATTTTGCGTGTTTTCAGCTCCTGCTCTATCAGGGTCAGCATGGAGGTAAACTGGGAAAACAGCAGAATTTTGCGTCCTTCTTCCAGCTGGGTTTCCAGCATGGCCAGCAGGCGTTCCAGCTTGGCCGATTCATGTACATCCTTGTTTATTTTGAGCAGGCGCGGGTCGCAACATACCTGCCGCAGTTTGAGCAGGGCGTCGAGGATTTCGATGTGACTGTTCTGCAGCCCTTTCTGCGCCAGCAGGGTACGCACCTTTTTGGACATGGCACTGCGCACCGTTTCGTACAGTTTGCTTTGTGCCGGGCCCAGTTCGATGGCGCACAAAATGGTGGTTTTCTCCGGCAGTTCATCCGCCACTTGTTGTTTGTTGCGTCGCAGGATAAACGGCAGCAGGCGGCGTTGCAGTTCCTGACGGCGTTCGCTGTCGTTGTGCTGTTCTATCGGTTTGCGGAACAGTTTGTTAAACCGTTTCTGCGAGCCGAGAAAGCCCGGCATCAAAAAGCGGAATAGCGACCACAGCTCGCCGAGGTGGTTTTCCACCGGCGTACCGGTGAGACACAGGCGCAACGGGGCATCGATGGCACAGGCTACCTGGCTCACTTTGGCCTGAGGATTTTTAATCATCTGTGCTTCGTCAAGAATGATGGCGGCGTATGGACGCGCCAGGTGGAGTTTTTGGTCGCGGTTGAGCAGGGCGTAGCTGGTAATGATGAGATCGTAGTTGTCCAACTGTTCAAAGTACTGCTGGCGGTCGCTACCGTGTAGTACCAACAGTTTCAGCTCGGGGGTGAAACGCTGCGCTTCGCGCTGCCAGTTGCTCAGCACGCTGGTAGGGGCGACAATGAGTGCCGGGGCGTTCAGGCGTCCTTGTTCTTTTTCCAGCAGCAGGTGCGCCAGAGTCTGGATGGTTTTGCCCAGCCCCATATCATCGGCCAGAATGCCGTTGAACTGATACTCGCGCAGAAACTGCAGCCACGCCAGACCCTGACTCTGATAGTTGCGCAAGGTGGCTTGCAGCCCCGCTGGCGGCGTTACCGCGCTGATGCCGGTAAAATTTCTCAGTTTGTGTGCCAGTTGCCGCAGTTGTTCGCCGCCGCGCCACTGTACCTCATCGCCGTGCTCTTGCAGGTGTTGTTCCAGCTGGCCGAGCTGATGTGCCTGGCTGCGGTGTAGTTTAAGCTGTCCATCCGCATTCAGGCTGGTGCCGTCAAACAGTTCCACCAAGGCGCCAACCACCGGTTCTATCAGTTCATTAGGGCAGTGCAGCCAACTGCCGTCGTCGAGTTTTGCCAGCAGCGGTTCATTGCTGTCGCCGCGCTCCAGCCATTGAACCAGCAGGGGGAGCAGCGC
>JAMOOS010000349.1 GCA_027065245.1 Desulfuromonadaceae bacterium
CGTCCCCCCCCTGTGGGCGTCCCCCCCTGACGTTTCGAACCCCTTTTAAAATCACGCGGATAATTGGCCGTTGCGACTCATCAACAGTGCATCTTCTCCGTTGGCATAATAGGCGCGCCGACAGCCGTCTGCGGCGAATCCAAAACTGTGGTACAGGGCAATAGCTGCTTTGTTGCTGCGGCGAACTTCGAGAAACATCCGTTTGATATTATTCTTGTCGGCATGGTGGCACAGCCATTCCAGCAATCGCCGCGCCACGCCACAACGTCGCCGCCAGGCTGCGGTGGCCACGTTGTGAATTTCTATTTCACCAGCAATCTCCCACCAGCACACATAACCGACGATAGCAGCATCATCCTCAGCCAGGATGATATGCGCAACAGGATTATCCAACTCGGCAGAAAAACGCTGCAGTGACCACGGCTCGGCATAGCAACTGGCGTCTATTCGTTCCAGTTCAGACAAATCGTTACTGCACGCTAGCCGCAGATTAAGTGACGATGGATTGGATATATTCATGCGGGAGCAACTGACAAGGAGGAAAAAATAGTGTAATATGCGTCCATACTATTCCAGAGATGTGCCGCTGTAAAGATACTTCAGCAGGCCGATGCGACTAGTTTGCCATTGACAAGCATCAGGCCTTGTTTTATTACTTGACGCCACTTTCTGCCACAGGAGTTCACATTGGACAAAAAGAGCGCCACCTATAAAGACGCCGGTGTTGATATCGATGCTGGCAACAAGTTTGTTAAAATGATCACTCCGCTGGTAAAAGCCACGGCTCGTCCGGAGGTTCTTACAGATATCGGCGGCTTTGGCGGATTATTTTCTTTCCACGCCGATAAATACCGCAAGCCGACGCTGGTTTCGGCTACAGACGGCGTTGGCACCAAACTTAAGCTGGCGTTTATGCTCGACAAGCACGATACTGTCGGCATCGACCTAGTGGCCATGTGCGTCAACGATATTATTGTCCAGGGTGCTGAGCCGCTGTTTTTCCTCGACTACCTGGCCACCGGGAAATTAGCACCAGAAAAAGCGGCAGAAATTGTCAAAGGGATTGCCGATGGCTGTAAACAGGCCGGGTGCGCTCTCATCGGTGGTGAAACAGCGGAAATGCCGGGCTTCTACGCCGAGGGTGAATACGATTTGGCCGGATTCAGCGTTGGTGCGGTGGATAACGATAGCATCATCGATGGCTCGTCCATCACCGTGGGCGACAAAATCATCGGCATCGCCTCCAACGGACTGCACTCCAACGGCTATTCCCTGGCACGCAAGGTGTTTTTTGACTTGATGAAGCTGACGCCGGACGCGCAGATAGATGGTTTTGATCAACCCATTGGTGCCGAACTACTTACCCCCACGCGCATCTATGTAAAGACCATTCTAAATCTCATACGAGATTTTGACATCAAGGGGATCGCCCACATTACCGGCGGCGGTCTGATAGAGAATGTTCCCCGCGTTATCCCCAACCACTGCCGCGCTGTCATTGACACCAAGGCATGGGAGAAACCCGCTATCTTTACCGCTCTTAAAGAGGGGGGCAATATCGCTAAAGAAGAGATGTACCGCACCTTCAACTACGGCTTGGGGATGGTCATTATCGTACCGGAAGAGCAATGCGACGAAGTGATGATGCGCCTGAGCGGTCTGGAAGAAACCGCCTGGGAGATCGGTGTAATAGAAAAAACTGACGACTCCTCGCCCAGCGTAACACTGGTATAGGCACACAGTAAATCAGCGGAGGTATGGCTGTGAAAAAAATCCGTCTGGGCGTTCTCGCATCGGGAGGCGGCACCAACCTGCAATCAATCATAGACGCCTGTGCCAACCAGAGTATTGCTGCCGAGGTGGCGGTGGTAATCAGCAACAATCCCGACGCCGGTGCGCTGCAGCGCGCCCGTAACGCCGCTATTACGGCGGAATGTATCAACCATCGTGATTTTTCCCGCCGCGACGATTTTGACGCCGCAGTAGTGGCGCGACTGCAACACCATCAGGTGGACCTGGTGGTTCTGGCCGGTTTTATGCGCATCATCGGTGATAATTTTCTCACCGCCTTTCCTATGCGCATCATGAACATCCACCCTGCCCTGCTGCCATCTTTTCCCGGACTGCATGTACAGCAACAGGCCATAGACTACGGCGCCCGTTTCAGCGGCTGCACTGTCCATTTTGTCGATAGCGGTGTCGATACCGGGCCAATCATCATTCAGGCGGTGGTGCCGGTACTGCCAGACGACGACAGCGACACTCTGGCAGCACGCATTCTGGAACAGGAACACAGAATCTATCCCCAAGCCATCGACTGGTATGCCCGCGGGCTGTTACAGGTGGATGGCCGCAAAGTAACGGTGCTGCAAACACAGCCAGCCGCCGCCGCACTGATAAACCCACCGCTGAAGAGCTGAGTACATCGCCATGAGCCATCCCAACCGCGCCATACTGGTAAGCGCCTGCCTGCTGGGGGTAACCTGCCGCTACGATGGCCGCAGCAAACCGTGCCAGGCGGTGGAGCAGTTTCTCCGTCAGCACAACCTGATTGCCGTGCCGATATGCCCGGAACAACTCGGCGGCCTGAGTACACCGCGTCTGCCGTGCGAATTTACCCACGGTGATGGCGCAGATGTGCTTAACGGCAGCGGCAAGCTCCAGCGCCAGGACGGCGCAATTATGAACGATGCGTTTATCAGCGGTGCCCGACAAGCATTGTTGCTGGCTCAGATAACCCGCTGCAATCGTGCCATTCTAAAGGAACGCAGCCCATCCTGCGGCGTCAACGCCATTATCCGCAACGCTAACACCGAACCCGGTTGCGGCGTCACCACGGCTCTGTTGCGCGCTCACGGCATCGCCGTTACCAGCGATGAACAATTACCGGAAATTATTATCGCCTGATCTCTGCCATAACAGGCAAGCGAAGGCGGGCAAAAAAAAGCCCTGTTCCGGAGGAGGGGTGGAACAGGGCATACACCCCAAGGGGATGGGGCGGTGTTTTCCAGATGCAGCTGACGATTTTCCGCCATGGCTTGGCTGCCTCTGATTTGGTATCCATGCCAACGCTTTAAGGGAAGCTGTCTGCAAGGATGGCGCTACTATACATAGCCATCCACAATTTAGCAAGCCTAAAAATATTTATTTTAACTTAATCACCTTATGGCAAAAAACGGCGGCGATCCACTGTCGGTATCGCCGCCGTAGTTTTCACGCTATCTGCTGCCGTCAATCGAGCAGGTCAAGTTTTTTCAATACGATGTCAATAGCAAACAACGAGCCGATTACCACACCGAACCACGCCAGAATCATAAAGTATTCCATAGTGTTATCTCCTAGTATTTTTCTTCCGAACCCTCTACCAGAATATCGGCTTCGGTAAGTTTTTTGGCATCCAGAGTGCGCCACACATAGCTTACATAAGCCAGAATTACCGGAATCGACAGGGCGATATAGCTCATGGCGGTAAGGGTGTAGTGGCTGCTGGAAGCGTTAGCAATGGTCAAGCTGCTCTGCATATCGTAGCTGGACGGATAAAAGGCGGTATTATTGTAACCGGCGATGGAGAACACTGCCAGCACCACCAGCACGGTACCCAGCCCGGCAAACCAGATCCCCTTGCGACTGGCGCGAAAACGGGTGGCAACAATGCCCCATACCACCAGCACCAGACCGGCAAGGAGAAAACCAAGACCGTTGATGGGCATGGCCAAAAGGTTGGCCAGATATTTCCCTTTAACCAGCGACACTACACCGGTAACAGGATCGACGGCGTAACCGCGCATCACCAGCAGGCTTACCAGCACATAGAGCAGGAACGGCAACGCCCACAGCAGATTGCGCCACGCTGCCTCTCTGGTGCGCTCGATCAGTATCTCGTGGTCAATATTGTTGTTTAGATACAGCGCTCCCAGCGCCCGTGACAAAAACATCAGAAACAAGCCAAAGCTCAAGTTAAACAAACTGAACGCGGCCTCGATACCCCGACCGGGATTGTGCCAGGTAACAAAGTTATGAGCATCGTGACTGAAATTTGAACCGGTGAAAAAAGTACCCACAGCAACACCGACAAGCAACACACTCACGCTGCCGTTAATCATCAAAAAGGCCTCGTATACCTTGGCGCCGAGAAAATTATTCTCTTTTTTGCGATACTCGTAACTTACCGCCTGAACAACAAAGGTGAACAGTATTAACATCCACACCCAGTAGGCACCACCGAAGCTGGTGGAATAAAATAGCGGAAATGCGGCAAAAAACGCCCCGCCGAACAATACCAGGGTGGTAAAGGTCAGCTCCCACTTTTTACCCAGAGAGTTGATCACCAGCGATTTTTCCACCTCGTTGCGAGCGATGCAGTACAACAGCGCCTGGCCGCCCTGGACAAAGGTGAGAAAGACAAGCAACGCGCCTACCACTGATATCAATAGCCACCACAAGTGCTGTAATTGTGAAAGATCGAAACTAGCCATTTTATTCTCCCTCCGGTCCGTTTTGAATCTGTTTGAGCATAATGCGCACCTCGGCAATAAGCAGAGCGGTGAAGATGAACAGGAACATGAAGAAAGTCATCTGCACTGTGGTGGTCGTCAGATTGGTACGCGCGATGGTTACCGGCAGCAGATCCTGAATAGCCCACGGCTGCCGCCCCAACTCGGCCACAACCCAGCCGGCCTCGGACGCTACCCAGCCGAAGAACACGGCAAACACCGCCGGGCCGAGAAACCATTTTTGTTTATGCAGACTATCCTTATACAAAAAGAACAGAATCGCCAGAAACAGCAGCGGGAACAGGGTTCCCAGCGCCACCATAACGTGAAAACTGTAGAATACCAGCGGCACGATGGGGACAATATCCTCCGCCTTGCTCAGATAACCGTAACCTAAGTAATGCTGGTTCTGATTAAAGGCCTTGAGAGCGGCGTCGGCTGCGGCCTGATCGCCGTTATCTCGCGCCTGTTTATACAACGCCAGCTGGTGCACCGCCTGTTTACCGAGGATGATTTTCTCGTCGGCCCCCATAATACCGTGTTTGGGATTGCCATAGACCAGATCGTTGATTCCCGGCACAAAACTGCCCAGCTCGCGATTGGCCAG
>JAMOOS010000350.1 GCA_027065245.1 Desulfuromonadaceae bacterium
GCATGATAGGCAAACGGTACCTGGGCGGCGGCGTTACCATGCAGCACACAGTGCAACGACAATACCCGGCGCAAATCCGCGTCGTCGCTAACAGCGGCAAGATACTCACCCAGAGAGATCTCGTCGCGGTCGAGGGAAAAATCAAGGGGGGTATCGGCGGCGGGATTCACATAAGGCAGGCGCGCACCGGCGGCCAGCAGATCGCTGACATAGCGCTTGATGGCGTGGCGCTGCCGGGGAAAACGTTCGATAAGCGCGGCGGTAAAAGCCTCGGCGCCACTGGGCAGATCGAGCTGAAAAGCCGCCGCCGCGTTAACAATACGATCAAAACCGGCGGCGCGCATGGGCAGGGATTGCACCTGCCGCTCAATACCCAGCAATGCAAACAAGCGCCACAGCTCCTGACCACGGTCAAGACCGCCGGCGTAATGAAAGCCGGTATCAAAACGTACCTTGCCACGGGAAAAACCGCGCAACAACGGCAGCAGACGCGGCGCCGCCTCCACCAGCGTTACCCGCCAGCCGAACCGGGCCAGCAGCAACGCGTTGGTAACACCGCTGACACCGCCGCCGATAACCACCGCCTCGTTCACGCCACAAACCACGGTAAAACTATTCTTGTCGGCGCCGAAGAGGTGAGGATAGCTGTCATCATCGCGGCTATGCTCCGGCGCGGATAATCAGGCAGGAATTGGTGCCGCCGAACCCGGCGGCGTTGCACATGACCAGTTCCGGCGCGTGATCGATCCGCTCGGCGGCAATACGCAGATGCGCGGAATACTCATCAGCAGTGACAAAATTGACCGACGGAGCGATAAAACCGGCGTGGGCCGCCAGCAGGGTATACACCACCTGCGCCGCCCCGGCCATCCACAGCTCATGGCCGGTCATCCCTTTAAGTGCCGATACCCAGGGACGCCCGTCACCGTCACGCACACTGCCGAACACCTGGCGGATATTGTCGGCCTCGGCGCTGTCTCCCGCCGGAGTGGAGGTAGCGTGAGCACATAGATAGTCAATATCGGCGGGACGCAGCGCCGCCCGTTGCAGCGCCGCGCTCATGGCGCGCGCCAGACCGTCGCGACTGGGCACCGACAAACTTTCACCGTCAGAAGAAAAGGCGTAAGAAAGCACCTCGCCCAGAATCGTGGCACCGCGCTGGCTGGCGTGGGAGTAATCTTCCAGCACCAGCGCCGCCGCGCCGCCGCCGGGCACCAGGCCGTCGCGATCACGGTCAAAGGGGCGGCACGCCTGTTGCGGCTGCTCGACACGGGTACTGAAAGCGCCCAGACCATCGAAACTGCACATGGACTGCCAGTTGATCTCCTGAGCGCCGCCGCACAGCATCACCTTCTGCCGTCCCAAAGCGATAAGATCTGCCGCCTGCCCGATGGCATGACCGCCACTGGAACAGGCGGAGCTAATGGTCCAGCTGGCGCCTCTGGTACCGAAAATGGTGTTGAGATTCATGGTGATGTTGGAGTTCATGGAGCGGAAGATGTGACCACTGCCGATGGCGCGGGTATCACCGCCGCCGCGCAACAGATCCACCTGCTCGATGGCGGCAATACAACTGGAATCGCAGCCGAAAATCAGCCCGCAATCTTCACTGCGCAGCCGTTCACGCTCCAGCTGCGCCTGATCCAGGGCATCACTGGCGGCGGCATAGGCCTGCAGTGTGAACTCAGTCATGCTCTTGCGCTGCTTGCGCCCCAGCACAGCGCTGCCGTCAAAGCCGTCGATACGCGCCGTGAGCGGACTGCGAAACCCCAGCTTCACCCGTTCATCGTCCACCACTATACCACTGGCTCCAGCCCGCAACGCAGCAGTAACCGCAGCACGGTCACACCCCAGGCAGGAAACAATACCTACACCTGTTATAGCTACACGATTAAGCCGCATAATCAATATGTTTTATGGTAAAAGTTAAAGGAGAACATGATACTATATCACCCCATATACACGCCGCCATTGACGGAAAACACCTGCCCGGTGATATAGCGTGCTTTTTCTGAACATAGATAATCGACCATCCAGGCGACATCCTCTACGCTGCCGGCACGTCCCAGGGGTACTTTGGCAGCGATCTGCTCCTCGTCAATAGCGGCGGTCATCTCTGTGGCGATAAAACCGGGCGCCACGGCGTTGACCAGGATGTTGCGCCGGGCCACCTCTACCGCCAGCGCGCGGGTGGCACCGATAACGCCAGCCTTGGCGGCACAGTAGTTAGTCTGCCCGGCCACACCGGTTTGACCGGAAGTGGAGACGATGTTGACTATGCGCCCCTGCCGTTTACGCATCATCTGCGCCAGCACGGTGCGGGTAACATTGAAAAACCCGCCCAGATGGCTGTTGATTACATCGTTCCACTGCTGCTCGGCCATCATGGCCAGCAGGGTATCGCGGGTAATTCCGGCGTTGTTGACTACGGCGTAGGGCACCTGTGCTTCCAGCAGCGGTCGCAGCGCCTGTTCAGTCTGGTGCATATCGGTCACGTCGAAGGGCAGCAGTCTGCACCTGCCGCCGTCATTTTCTATCTTGTCGCGCACGGCGGCGGCAGCGGTGTGATCGCTGCGATAATTAAGCCAGATGGCAAAGCCGCTGCGCGCCAGTTCCTGCGCAATGGCCGCCCCTATCCCCTTGCTGGCGCCGGTAACCAGAGCCAGTTTTTGTTCTGTATTCATTGGTATCCTTTTGTTGTTCCTGGGAATGTGCCGGACTCCCCATAAATCGGCGGCAAAACCGTCTGGCCGGTGCATATTTTCGCTTCAAATCCAGGAGCAGTCAGCGCATAAACGCGCAGATCACTGACGCCAAAATTAGCCATGGCACAGCACAGCGCGCCGATGTTTCCCGGCCGCGACAGCTCCACCAGTATCAGCACCGGAGAAACGCCGTCACTCATCGCCTGACTGGTTGGAACGTCCGCGTCGGCTGAGGAATATGGCTCCCCATATTACACCGCATATCAAGGTAATAAACAGAATATCGCTGATATGGTACATAAAGACAGTTCTCCTTTTCCGGCGGCCAACCCGCTGCGGATCCAGCATAACATATCCGCGCCGTCGTACCGCGCTGTCAATAAATTTTATCGACAAAGGTATCTACCCCGGCATGTATGCCGACGGTCTTGTAAATTTTAATACCGTCCCATGGCCGCTGCAGAATACCGTCCTGTATAGCCCAACTGCGGCCGCGCACGGTTTTCTCCATCCCCGGCTGGCGAAACGGTGACGAGCCGTCAAGACGACGGTACAATTCGCCGCCGGGCGCAAACTCACGGCTGATCCACAACATGAACTGTTTGCCGGTAATATAGTCGAAGCCGTACTGCTCGTAACGGATGGCGTTGCTGTACGATAGCGGCTCGGCAGTGATGATGTCGATCCCCAGCGTTGCGACAAAGCGCTCGAAGCGGGTAAAAAAGTCGCGGAACATCTTTAAGCCGGCGCGCACCTGGTTAGGCGATAAACCGGCGTTCATGGCGGCGATCTCGGCGGGAATATTGCGGCGCATGGTGGCAAAGCAGTTATCGCGGCCGCTGCTGTCGCGATCGATATCAAAACGGGGCGCGTCGGGATCGTTAATAATACAAAACGACAGCTCTATCTGCTGAAACTGGGTGTCGGCCAGTTCGACAAAAAAGATGCAGTCGCGGTCGGCGGCGCGGCGGCGCACCTCGATATGCAGCAGCCCCAGCCCCGGCGGACAGATGAACTGTATTCGATTATCCGCGCCGCCATACTGCTGCGGCGCGGCAAAGCTGTCCCGGCTGAAACCAAAGCGATCAAACACCATCTGCGGTATCATCACCGCGTAAATCCGCTCTTTTTCCGGCTGCGGCAAAGCGTTGATATCGCGCAGCGAAAACAGCGGCAGGCCGTCATCATCCAGTAACTGTGCTACACCGAGTTTATTCATCACACCCTCGCCACGCTCAGGCCATGCAGCGGAAACACCTGCCGTTCCAGAAAAGACACACTCTTTTCCAGCGCCTGCTCGGCCCGGGCAAAATCGTCCGGGGAGCTCAAATGAGGGGCGTCGCGCAGGTAACGACATTCGTCGCCGCCGCGGCGGATAATCTCCTGCATGGCGGCACTAAGCTCATCTTCCACCGCCAGGCCGGTCATGGTCGACCACAGCAGTGTCCACGCCCGCGCCACGTTGAGACGGTCGTACCCGCCACCGCCCAGCGCCACCCACGGCACACCGCAGCCCAAAAACAGCCGCGCCGCGTACTCCATAAAAGCGGTGGTATACTCCAGCCGCGTCAACGGATCGGTACGCAGCGGATCGGCACCCATCTGAGTAACCAGCACATCGGGCTTGAACGCCTCCAGCAGTGGTTGCACCACTCGGCGGCACGCCTGTTCAAATATAAGATCGTCGGAATGGGGCGCCAGGGGCACATTGATGGAATAACCATAGCCGGCACCGCTGCCCAGTTCGTCGACAAAGCCGGAATAAGGGAAGAAATCCTTGCCGTTTTCATGGATAGAGATGGTCATAACCCGATCGGTGGCGTAAAAAGCCTCCTGCACACCGTCGCCGTGGTGGGCGTCAATATCCACATAGACCACGCGCAGACCGCGCCGCAATAACTGGTGGATGGCGATAACCGCGTCGTTGACATAGCTGAAACCGGCGGCGCGGGCGCAGTGGGCGTGGTGCCAGCCACCGGCCATGCTAAACGCGGCGCGGCACCCCTCGTCCATCACCTGACGCACCGCCTCGACACTGCCGCCGCACATCAGTAGCGCCCAGTCGTACAACCCCTTGAACACCGGGTTTTCCACATCACCCAAGCCATAGAAAAAGTTGGCGCGCTGCTGATCGTCGGCGCTGAACTGCTTTAAGGTTTCGATATAGTCGCGGCGATGAAAATCAAACAGCAGCTCCTCGTCCACCCGCGGACATTCCACCTGACGCACACGTTCGTGCGCCAAAAGGCGGCACTCGCCCAGCATCTCGTAACACAGGCGGTAACGATCCACCTTGAACGGATGGCACTCGCCGTAGGAATACTCGCTAAAGCGGCGGGAATATATCAACGCAAACGATTCTGACACCGTATCACCCCA
>JAMOOS010000351.1 GCA_027065245.1 Desulfuromonadaceae bacterium
CCGGCCAGAAACCATTTAATCATGGCGGTTTTAAGCAGGATATTGCTGTGATTGCGCAGTTGCTCCAGTTCATCGGTAACCGTGGCCAGTTCCTCTTTGAGATGCTGGCGTTCGGCGTCTATCTGTATCACCGCCTGCGCCTTGCTCTGTAACCGGGCAAATTGTTCTTTGGTCTGGCGCAATTCTTCGTTGACAGCGCTTAATTGCTGCTCCTTATCGGCCAGTTGCTGCTTCATCTGCTGCCATTGCTGCTCAAGGGCCGACTTGGATTTGTTGTGCTGTTGTAGTTGCTTACGCAGTACATCAACCTCATCTTTAAGACGAGCAATTTTCACTGTTTTCGGTGTTTTTTTTGATACATACTGCTTGAGCACGTAGCCCTTTACCCCGTTGCGCAGCTGTACATACAAATAGCGCCCCTCGTCGGAAAGCACCTCCATGGGGGTATCGGTTTTAAGGGTTCGGATCACCCGGTAGCGATTACCCATCCCCTCGCGCAGGGTTATCACCAGTTGATCCGATACATAACGGGTGTCGGCAGCATAGACAGTTGCCGCGCACAGCAACAGCGCTGTTATAACAATCATCCATCGACCTGGTTGCATGAAGCGCCCTCCTCCAGCAATTAGTGAAAGTGGTAATTTATTTTCAGTCGGCGGCGGGATAAAAATTCTCCCGCGTCCGGTTAAAATAGCCAAACTGTATCGTCGGCACCCGCTGCTTTATCTGGCGCAACATGGCTGCCATACCGATACCGTTCTCTCCCGGCGGCATGGCATTATAATACAGCAGCGGATCAATGCACAGATTGCGTAATTGAATAAGATCGACAGCGCCGCCGTCAATAATCTCGACCAGAGCATCGATCTCCGCCTGCTGGTCACTGATGCCAGGAAACACCAGATAGTTCAGCATCACGTACAACCCCGCCGCCTTGGCACGGCGCAACGATTCCAGCACGGCGGCAAACTCGTAACCGCGCGGACGGTAATAAGCAGTATAAAACGGCTCACGCACTGAGTTAAGAGATACCCGGATAGAGTCGATACCGGCTGCGGCCAGTTGTTCCACTTTATCCGGCAACGACGCGTTGGAATTAAAATTGATGGTACCACGGTCGGTTTCCCGGCGCATCTGCCGCACGGCGGCACAGATAGTGTCGGCCTGCATAATGGGGTCGCCCTCGCACCCCTGACCGAAAGAAACGATGGCGTTCTCCGCCTGTTGCAGGTGCGGCACCGCCGTCTGGCACAACTCCTCCACCGTGGGAACAAAATCGAGACGTTCCTGGCTGGCCGGACAACACTCGTTGGCCTCCTCCTGCCACGAGATACAACCGAGACAGCGCGCGTTGCACGTGGGCGAAGTGGGTAGCGGCGCCTCCCAGCGCCCCAGAAACAGGTTCTTGGCGGCAAAACAGTGGTAATCGAGGGCACAGCGCGACAACTGGCGCAGCAGCCTGTTGTCGGGATAACGGGCCAGATAGCGTTCCACCCCCGGCGCCACCTCACGGTCGTCAAAGTGGTGCGGCTGCCACTGCGGATTGTCGTCCACCTTCACCGCCGCCACATAAAAACGCTCCTCCTCGGCACACCAGCCCACGGCAGTATACGCCCATAACGGCAAGGTCTGGCGCTCTCTGGCATAAGCGGCGGCAGGCAGCAGCAGGCGCATATAGGCGGGCGTCATAAAAGCGCACACCGCTTCCACCCGGTCACCGCCCCAGCGCCGTGGCAGACGGTTACGGCTGACAAACTCACCGCTGTGCCGATCTATGCCCAACGGTGGTGTACCCGGTAAAGTAAACAAACGGCTCCCCTCCGGCAAAGGGATCAACTCCCCCTCTTCCGGGCGACGCAGCTCAGTACCGTTCATACCGGCCATAAGCAACTCCGGATGCTCCAGCACCTCTCCGCCGGGCGTAGCCACAATAGTGTAGATGGTTTTTGACGCCATACCAATCAATCCGTTCCGGCGGCACCGCCGCCAAGCAACGCTTACATCAACGCGCCGTGTATGCTAGGAACCTGTCCTCGGCCAGTCGATTTTTCGCTTCAATCCGTAAAGCCCGACAGGATCCTAGCGTAATTCGGCGCAAAACAACATGATTTATTTTTTATCATAAGTTCATTACCTGGCAGCCTGGTGGACTTTCCATGGATCTGCTGCAAGGTTCGGCAGGCTCCTGGCGATTTTACTTATCAACCACCACCCGTTTACGCTACACTTGGCCGCTATGAAAACACTGCTAACCACCCTGCACAGCAAATTTATCCATCCAAGTCTGGCGCTGCCGTACCTGGCCGCCTACTGCGGCGACACCTGCGGCACCATTGACATCTGCGAATTTACCGTCCACGAACCGCGCGAGAATATCCTGGCGCATATCGTCGCTCACAACGCCGATGTGGTAGCATTTTCAGTCTACCTGTGGAATATCACCACTACCCTGGAACTGGTGGACGCCCTGCACTGCATCGATCCCCGCCTGCGCCTGGTACTGGGCGGACCGGAGGCCGGTTTCGCCGCCGACGACATTTTTACCCGCCATCCCGGCATCAGCGCTATCATCTGTGGCGAAGGGGAACAGCCCCTGCGCACCCTGCTGCAGCGCTGGCTAAACAACGAAGATGTCGGCGCGATTGCCGGCGTACGCGTCCGCAACGGTAACCGCATCGACAACGGCGGCCCCGCCGTGCCGCTACCGCACCTGGATGTCATACCGTCACCGTTTAGAAACGGTCTGGTTGACTGCAACCGCGGCTTTGTCTACTACGAAAGCAGTCGCGGCTGCCCGTACAACTGCGCCTTTTGCATGAGCGCTCTCGACAGCCGGGTACGCTCCTTTTCCATGGAGCGCATCGAAAGCGACCTGCTGTGGCTGATGAACAACAACGTCGCCAAGATCAAACTGGTTGATCGCACCTTCAACTACAACGCCGAGCGCGCCCGCCATATATTCGCCTTTATTCTGCGCCACAACAAATGCAGCCATTTCCACTTTGAAATCGGCGCCCATCTGCTCGATAAAAAAACGCTGGAGTTGCTGCGCCAGGTACCGGCAGAAATGTTTCAATTTGAGATCGGCGTACAATCCACCCTGCCGGAAACCCTGCGCCGCATCAGACGCCACGCGCCGCAGCAGATCCTGGAAGATAACATCACCTTTCTGCGCCGCCACACCGCCATCCACCTCCACCTCGACCTCATCGCCGGTCTGCCGGGAGAGGACTTCGACCAGATGCTCAGCGCCATCGACCGGGTGATGGCGCTGAACCCCCACCATCTGCAGATAGAAGTGGTAAAACTGCTGCCGGGCGCGCCCCTGCGCCGCGACGCCGCCGCCGAGGGGATCGTCTACGACCCCAATCCACCTTACCGCGCCCTGCGCACCGCCACCATGAGTTTTACCGACCTCGAGCGGATCAGCACCATCAGCCGCCTGCTTGATCTCACCTGGAACTGCGGTCGCGCCACCAATTTCATCACCGCCCTGGGGCGCAATTATACCAGCATCGCCACCGCCCTGGCCGCGCTGGAACGCTACTGGCGCACCAACAATCTGCACCGTTTCCCCTTAGCGCAGCACGAAATCTTCACCCACCTGGCGCAGTTCGTTCGCACCAGTACCGCAGACAACAAAGAACAGTTACTGGAGATTCTGGCACGCGACTACGCCCTCAAGGAACGCCTCAACCAGCACAAAGCCGGGACACTGTTTGCCACCGACCTCAGCGACACACAGCAACGGCGAATAAAACAGCAAGTACAGCAACGGTTGGACGCCATCAAGGGACAGGGGATAAAACTACAGTACTTCGTCGCCCATTTTAACCATCTCAAACCACAGCCGAGCCTGCATATCTTCATCTATCTCACCGCCAGCGGCAGCAAAATGCGCGTGGAGGAAATCGTATTGCCTGCTACACCATAAAACCACCCGTGTACGAGAGACATTCCTGTGGCGATGAGATCGATTAATAACCACGGTTGGCAGATCGCTCCCACACCGGGGCAAAATATCATCTGGTCTTGAAACGACAGAAAAAAGGCGACGCAACAGATACGCTGGCGCCGCCTTTTAACTTAGTAACGATAATACTCCGGTTTGTAGGGGCCGTCGATGTTCAGGTCGAGATAATCGGCCTGTTTCTGGGTAAGACGGGTGAGTTTGGCGCCGAGTTTGCCCAGGTGCAGAGCGGCAACTTTTTCGTCGAGGATCTTCGGCAGTACATACACCTGTTTGGCGTATTTAGCGTTGTTCTGCCACAGTTCGATCTGCGCCAGCACCTGGTTGGAAAAGCTGTTGCTCATGACAAAGCTGGGGTGGCCGGTGGCGCAGCCGAGATTTACCAGGCGACCGCGCGCCAGCAGGGTGATCCGTTTGCCGTCGGGCCATTCAATCTGCTCCACCTGCGGTTTGATCTCGTGTACTTTTAGAGTCGGATCGCTAAACAGGGAGTCAACCTGAATTTCGGAATCGAAGTGGCCGATGTTGCAGACGATGGCTTCGTGCTTCATTTCATCCATGTGGGCGCGGGTGATTACATCGACGTTGCCGGTGGTGGTAACAAAGATATCCCCCCATTTACAGGCGTCGTCCATGTGGACCACATTGAACCCTTCCATACACGCCTGCAAGGCGCAGATGGGGTCGATTTCGGTAACACTGACCATGGCGCCCATACCGCGAAACGCCTGAGCGCAGCCCTTGCCCACGTCACCGTAGCCAAGCACCACACACTGTTTGCCGGCAATCATCACGTCGGTGGCGCGTTTTATGCCGTCGATGAGGGACTCGCGGCAGCCGTACAGGTTATCGAACTTGCTTTTGGTAACGCTGTCGTTGACGTTGAAAGCCGGGAACATCAGCTTGCCGTCGCGCGCCATCTGGTACAGGCGGTGAACGCCGGTGGTGGTCTCCTCACTTACACCGATGAGATTGCGCGCCAGCTTGCGCCAGTAGCAGGGATCTTCGTCGAGGGTGTTGTTGAGCAGGGTATCGACGATACGGATCTCCTCGTGGTCGGTACACACCGGCGGCTTGGTGCCACTGCGCTCAAACTCCTCC
>JAMOOS010000352.1 GCA_027065245.1 Desulfuromonadaceae bacterium
GTGGTGGATGGTGGAATGATCAGCGGTGAGCCGTCTACGGTGATAAGCCTGTGTGATGATAATATTGAGGTGTTGCGCCACGGTTGCGGAGATACGGAGTGGATTCATCAGTTGTAGAGGGGGGGGAGCGGTCAGGCATCATCCCCGCCGCAGGCCGCTTGAACCCGTCCATGGGTGCTTGGCTGTCGCCGTCCGGGCGACAGACACCTGCTCTGGGGCTGACGCCTGTCTTTGAGTGTGGTGGTTGTGTTGGAGGAAGTGTGAAAACAGTAACGGTAATATTTTACGCGCGTGATTTTGCCGGTGAGTGGAAGTACGAATTGGAAGAAAGCAAACTGCGGGAGATGTTTGCTGCTCTCAACAGTGAATTGTCCGCTGCCGGGGTCAAGTTTGAGTATCAGCACGAGCCCAACATCACGCTGCGCATCAACGGTTATGCCGACCTGCTTAACAGTGTGCGCCTGCGCTCTCTACACGATGGCATCGCCAGTCTGCCTCTGGCTCAGCTCATCGGTGCCAGCGTCAACGCCGATCTGCTTGAAGATGTGCGTAAAGGGGCGCGGCGGGTGGCATTTTCGCCCGAAAGTATTCCGCCTGTTGACGGCGCGCAGTTGTGCCATAACTGCGGTTGCGGTTGTTAGATATTTTTATAATGAACCAGATTGTTTTATCGGATGGAAAATAAGTTGTTGCAATAGTTTACTAATAGAGTTATAAATAGTGCCGCGCTGTCATAGTGAGCTTGGATGGCTCGCTATGAATTATCCGGTGTGATTCTCATCGGCCAGATGGTGAAGGTAACGTTTTTAACTGACGAAAGGTAATTTGTTTATGCAACCGATAAATGTTTTGGCTGGGGTTGATTGGGTTGGTGTGTACAATCCTGGAATGGACGTATTTGATGAATTGTATCCCACTCAGAGCGGGACGACGTTTAATTCCTATTTGATTAAAGGTAGCGAAAAAACCGTACTTATAGATACGGTGGAAGATCACTTTTACGCTGATTTTATCCAGCGCCTTGGCGCGATATGTGCGGTGGAGGATATAGATATTATAGTTTCCAACCACACCGAGCACGATCATTCCGGCAGTATTGCCATGTTGCTGGAGCAGAATCCGAATATCCAGGTGTATTCATCCAAATCGGCGCAACTGTTTTTGCGTCAGCAGCTTAACCGCGAGTTTAACTGCCATGCGGTAAAGGATGGCGAAACACTGGATATCGGTGGACGTACTCTCAAGTTTGTGGTGGCGCCGTTTCTGCACTGGCCCGATACCATGCTTACTTATCTGGTGGAGGATCAGGTGTTGTTTTCATGTGACGCCTTCGGTGCTCACCACTGCCCGCAGCAGGGGCTGATTTTTAGCGATGAGATCGAAGATCAGGAATTGCTGGTCTATGATGCCAAATTTTATTTCGACACCATTATCCGTCCGTTTAAAGCCAACGTGCGCAATGCACTGGCAAAGCTCGACGGTGTCGGCGTGAAAACAATCTGTCCGTCCCACGGCCCGGTACGGCGCAATGATGTGGCGCAGATGGTGGAGTTGTATCATAAGTGGGCGTATGTGGATGAGCAGTCGGGCGAGAAGCGCGTTATCATGCTGGAGCATTCGCCTCACGGCACTGTTCGCGCCATGGGTGATCGCATAAAAGAGGTGCTGGAACAGCGCGGCTGCACTGTGGTGCGTTTTTCCGCCATCGACATGAATGAAGAGGAGTTTATGGCTGAGCTGGAACGCTGCGATGCTCTGATGGTCGGCGCTGCCACTATTAATCGCGATGCCGGGCCGCCGGTGTGGCAGGCGCTGCGCTTGTTGTCTGCGGTGGCACCCAAGAAAAAACTGGCCGCTGTTTACGGTGCCTACGGCTGGAGCGGTGAGGCGGTGGAACTGCTGGAACAGCGCCTTAAAGGGCTGCGCTACAAACTGGCCGCCCCCGGGGTGCGCTGGCAGTTCAATCCCACCGATGAAGATATCGAAAAGTGTCTGGCGCTTGCCGGCAGCGTTGCCGATGCGCTGTAACTGCTGATAATGTAGTAATTAACAACGCCGTTGACAGAAGTGCTGTCAGCGGCGTTGTTGTATCTGCTTAAGACGCTGTATGCAGCGTCTTTGCTGTTGGCGTGTGCTATTCCAGTGGCAGGAACATATACAGATAGCTGGATAAATCGGCAAACAGATTAAAAAACAGCAGGATACCCACCACAATCATCATCACCCCGGTGGCGATTTCAATCATGCGGATATGCTTTTTGAAGCGGTTGAAAAACTTGAGAAAGCTGTGGAACAGCAGGCCGCTGAGGAGGAACGGAATGGCCAGTCCGGCGGAATAGACGCTGAGCAGGGCAATGCCGTGGGCGGTGTCGTTGGAAGTGCCCGCCGCCAGCATCAGAATGGCACTCAAAATCGGGCCGATGCACGGGGTCCAGCCGGCGGAAAAAGCCACGCCGACGATAAAACTGCCAAAGTACCCGCTGGGTTTGTTGCTGATGGTAACCCGTTTGTCACCCAGCAGCACACCGAAGTGGAACAGGCCGGTCATGTGGATACCGAACAGGAACACCATCAGGCCACCGCCGCGCTGCAGCCATATCAACCCTTCGGCCATGATGTTCTGCACCGAAAACGACGCCAGCCCGGCAATGGCGCCCAGGGCGATAAACACGGCGGTAAAGCCGGTAATAAAAGCCAGACAGTGGCTCATCACCAGCCAGCGTGTTTTGGCATCCTGCTGATCCTGCTTTAAATCGTTAAATGAAATACCGGTGATGTAAGTGATAAATGATGGAATCAGCGGCAGGACACAGGGAGAAAAGAACGATAGCAGCCCGGCGCTGAAGGCGATCCAGTAGGTGATATTGGCACTTTCTTGCAACATATAACCCCTTGATTGATGATGGTGTCGCAGCAGGTGGTGAGCCGGTTTGTGTGCCGGATGCCGCTGTCAACAGTCGGCAGGTCGCGCGACTGGCGCCAATCGTGGCGTAATTTATCGCGCCAGTCAAGAAAATAGCTGTAGTTTTTCGCACGAATTGATATTATCAGCGCTGCGTTTGCGTACCGTAAGGCAGACGTAAATGACAGGGGAGATGCGACGTAAATGGCAGAACACACAATTGGCCTGATAGCTGACACACATTTCGCATCACCACGACATGGCCGTGAGTTGGTTGAGTGGTTGCTGGCCAATCCATTTAACGGTGTTGATGCTGTTCTGCACGCCGGTGATATGCTCCATCCCGGTGTGGAACACCTGTTTGCCCCGGTGCCGTTTTATGCCGTACGCGGCAATTGCGACGTGGACTGTGTAGAGACGCCCATGTGGCGGACAGTAACCATGTTCGGTAAGCGGATTGGGCTCATCCACGGCTGGGGTAGCGGCAACGATTTGCCAAATCGCGTAATGGAGCGTTTTGCTGATAAAGATGTCGATTGTATTGTGTATGGTCACAGTCATTATCCATATTGTGAGCAGCATGGTGATGTGTTGCTGGTTAATCCAGGCAGTGCCGGAGATCGGCGTTCGGCGCCGTGGCATTCGGTAGCGCTGCTCCATGTGGGTGAGCAATTGCGGGCGGAAATAGTCAATATTGACGATATGCGGCGCAATAAATAAGTTTGTTAAACTGAAATATGCAAAATTCCATAATTTACAAGGGGGAGCTAACACAATGAAGTTTGTCAAAATGTTTTTTGCACTGATAATCCTGGCGGTGGTTTTCAAATTCAGTCTCGATAATCCGGCTCAGGTAACTGTAACCATCTACCACTATATTACCCCCCAAATTCCGTTGGGCCTGCTGCTGATAACCACTTTTGTGCTGGGGATGATTGCCGGTGCCTTTGGTACTACCATTAAAAATGTCCAGTTGAAGCATCAACTGAAAACTTTGCAGATCAAGGGAGAACTGCAAGGTGATGCGGCGCCGGTGGCCGGTAAAAAAGCCAAAAAAGAGAAGAAAGCTAAAAAGAAGGATAAAAAGAAAGATGCTGATGTTCCTTCTGCAGCAGCAGTAGCACCGGAAGCAACTTCTGTGACAACTCCGCCGCCCGTTGATAACGATGTCAAGGAGGAGATTCCCGACGCCGAGATTGAAACAGAAACTGTCGCGGAAAATACTGTTATCGAACTGCCCGCGGCACCAGCCGGGGAGCAGGTTGCTGAAGTTGGTAGCGATAATGTGTCGGCACCGCCGGAAGAACAGCCGGTGGAAGAGCAGAAGAGGGATGATAAAAAAGACTCCGGAGCTGAGGCGTAATCGGGATGGACAGTTCCAGCCTGCTGGATATTTTTTTCAAGGGCGGCGCCCTCATGTATCCGATCCTGTTGTGTTCGGTGCTGGGGCTGGGGATATTTTTTGAGCGTTTGTGGGTGTTTCGTGGCTTGCAGCACAGCTCCGAGCAGCTCAGCCGCGAGGTGGAAGCGCTGGTACGGCGTAAACACATTGTAGAAGCGCTGGCGCTGTGTGAGAGTCGCGACGATATGCTGGCCGGGATTTTTACCGTGGCACTCAAGGCTGCCGGCGCGCCGCGTATCCATCTTAAAACCCTGGTGGAAGAGGTCGGCTCACGTCACAGTGCCACCTTGTACCGCTATCTGGGGCTGCTGGGCACCATCGCCACCATTTCACCGCTGCTTGGTCTGCTCGGTACCGTGCTGGGGATGATCAAGGCGTTTACGCAACTGTCGTTGCAGGGAGTAGGCACTCCCGCCACCCTCGGAGCGGGTATTTCCGAGGCGCTTATCACCACGGCGGCGGGTATGGCGGTGGCTATCCCTACTATTTTGCTGCATAAATACCTTACCAGCCGTGCCGACAATGTCAGCGATCATATGGAGATCTATGCCATGCAGATGGTCGATCTCCTTGCTGCCGACGGTACCGGTGGCAGTGAGTAGGAGCCATGGCATTCCGGCGTAAACAGCACGACGAGGTGCGTGTTGATCTCACCCCCATGGTGGACGTGGTTTTTCTGCTGCTGATCTTTTTTATGATATCGACCACCTTTGTCGATTCACAGGGGATCGATATCAATCTGCCGCGTTCCAGTGCCAAAAAGCAGATCAGTGCGCCCAAACAGGTCAAGGTGTATCTGAATAAAGACGGGCGGATAAGTGTCGATAAAAAGGAGATGAAACTGGCGCAGCTTAAACGCTACCTGGCTGGTTTCTCATCTCGTGCCGCTAAAACCACCTTTGTACTCATGGCCGATAAACAATCATACCATGGCCGGGTGGTAGAGGTGATGGACGCCGCCCGTGATGCCGGTTTTCGCAAACTGGCCATTGCCACTAAACCACGTTGAGCAGTGGCTGTGATTGCCAGATAAAGGAGGTAGTATGGCAAAGACCATTGCAATGCTTACCGGTGGCGGTGACTGCCCCGGTCTCAATGCCGTTATCCGCGGCGTAGTGCGCTCCGCCACCAGTCGCGGCTGGCGCGTGTTGGGGATAGAAGACGGCTTTGACGGTCTGCTTACCCATGGTCGGGTGCGCCAGCTGGATCGCAAGGCGGTGCGCGGCATTCTGCAGCTTGGCGGTACCATTCTCGGTACCAGCAATCGCGGCGACCCTCTCCACTATCCGGTGGAAAAAGATGGCCGCATCGAGCTGGTGGATGTTTCTGCCAAAGTGGTGGAGAACTTCAACGCTTTGGGCGCTGATGCCATGATTGCTGTCGGTGGCGACGGAACTCTCAAGATTGCGCAGCGTCTGTTTGAGCTGGGGGTGAATATTGTCGGTGTGCCCAAGACCATCGACAACGACCTTAAGGCTACCGATGTTACCTTTGGTTACAACACCGCCGTCGGCGTGGTGACCGAAGCGCTGGATCGGCTGCATACCACTGCCGAAAGCCATCACCGTGCCATGGTGGTGGAGGTGATGGGCCGTGACGCTGGCTGGATTGCCCTGGAATCTGGTATCGCCGGGGGAGCCGACGTTATTCTCATTCCTGAGATTCCCTACGCTATAGACAAAGTATGTGCGGCGATAATGGCGCGTAAGCAGCGTGGCAGCCGTTTTTCCATTGTTGTGGTGGCCGAAGGTGCCTTTGCCTGCGATGGCGGCAAAATTACCAAAGGAGTCAATCGCACCGGTGTGGAACGGCTGGGTGGTATCGGCCAGCAGGTGGCGCAGCAGTTGAGTGAATGTCTGGATATGGATGTGCGCACCGTGGTGTTGGGGCATCTGCAGCGTGGCGGTTCGCCGTCGCCTTTTGATCGCATTCTCGGCTCGCGTTTTGGCGTCAAGGCGGTGGATCTCATCGCCGCTGGTGAGTTCGGTCGCATGGTTTCCCTGCGCGGGCGGACGGTGGAATCCACCACCATCGCTGAAGCGGTGGGGGCGCTGAATCTGGTTGACCCCGATGGCGAAATGGTTGTCGCCGCAGAAAAGCTGGGAATTATGCTTGGTCGCTGACAGGGCGTTGAAAAACTGTCTGTGTCGCTACCTCTGCGGCGGTAACGGGCAATCTGTGCACCAGCGGTTGTAGCCGTCAGGGTCCAGTTCCCAGAAACTGTCGATGCGCTCGCGGTAGTAGTCCAGGGCGCAGCAGTGCGCCCGCGCCTGCTCCAGATGATCGTCGTCAATAACGCTGTGCTGGTGTAAAAAGGTATAAAACAGCGACACTCCCTGCAAAATGGCGCTTAACTCCTCCAGGTTCGGCTCCAGATTTCTGGTGATATACCAGTGGCCGGCAAAGGCGCGTATCGCCCCGGCGTCGATATCTGCCGGATGGCGGCGACAGTGGCCGACAGCGAAATCGCGGCTGAAATAATCGGCGCCGTGGGCGGCGCTGCCCGCTTCCAGGGCGTCTATCCCCTCGGCTAGCAGTTGCTGGTGGAATTGTTTGAGCAGTGCGGCGCAATGGCGGTCGAGAGCGATCTCGGCTGTGACATCGGTCACCGTCAGGTCGAGAAATTCGCGTACGGAAGCGGCTATATCGGTCATGGCAATATCCTGTGTGGTTGTGAAGTCAACCCGAATTTTTACCACAGAGATTGCCGACTACACAGCAAAAAAATCTCCATAAGGTTGCCTGTAATGGAAATAACTTGTCCCCGATGTAAAAAAACTACCCACTGGCACGATAATAAGTGGCGGCCGTTCTGTTCCGAACGCTGTAAAATGATCGATCTAGGTTCCTGGGCGGATGAAGAGTACCGTATCGCTGGCAATCCTGTTTCCAGTGAGGACGAAGAAGAGATAACCTCCTGAAAAATAATATGATAAGGATTAAAACTTAATGTATCATCTTAAGATAATAACCAGTTTTGCCGCCGCTCACAATCTCATCAATTACGCCGGTGACTGCGAAAATCTCCATGGCCATAACTGGAAGGTGGAGGTAATCGTCAGCGCGCGCGAGCTCAATGCCGCTGGCTTGGGTATCGATTTTAAAATCCTTAAAAAACAGACCAGGGAGCTGCTCGGTCAGCTTGATCACAAGTATCTTAACGAGCTGGAGCCGTTTAAAGATTGCAGTCCGTCGTCGGAACATATCGCCCGATTTCTGTTTGAGCAACTGGAACAAAAGCTGAACACCGGCAATGTAACCGTTGCCAGCGTCAATGTGTGGGAGTCGGATAACGCCTGTGCCAGTTACAGCCGTGACTGAGGTGCCCGTCAGCGAAATATTTTCCTCTCTGCAGGGGGAGGGAACTCTGGTGGGGCGGCGGCAGGTGTTTATCCGCCTGGCCGGTTGCAACCTTAACTGCGCCTATTGCGATACCGCCTGTGATTGCGGGCCGCACTGCAACGTGTATTGCGGCGGTTGCAGTATTGCGCCGTACCGGCTTGACAACCCGTTGCAAATCGCTCAAGTGATGACGGCGGTAACGGGTTTGCTAACCGCCACACCACATCATTCATGTTCCATCACCGGTGGCGAGCCGCTGCTGCACGCCGCCGTTTTGGAAAAACTGCTGCCGCAATTGACTGCTCTGGTGCCGGTACAGCTGGAAACCAACGGTACCCTGGCAGCCGAGCTGGAGCGGGTACTGCCGTGGCTGCGCTGGGTGAGTATGGATATCAAGCTGGAGTCGGTAACTGCGGCGCCAACGCCGTGGGTACAGCACGGCGATTTTCTCCGCCTGGCTGCAAAGGTAAACTGCGCGGTAAAATTGGTAATCGGCCCGGCTACCACCGATGCTGAACTGGAACAAGCTACCCGCCTGATGGCAGCCACCGCGCCGCAGGTAACGGTGATTATCCAGCCGTTAACCAGTAATGGTCGCAGTGCCGTAAGCGCCATGCGGCTGTTGCAATGTCAACAACTTATGACTACTTTCCTCACCGATGTCCGCATTATTCCGCAGACGCACCAGTTCCTCAGTGCGCCGTAAATAACTTTGTTGCTGCATAAATTTCAACGCTGTTGTGAAAAGAGTATGTCCAGTGGGGTAATTCCGGGCATGGAACGTTACAATATTATTTTCCCGTTTGACTTCTGCATGTAACAACTTAAAATATGCTTGCTGAAGTTACGATTATTAAAATTTATTGGAGGCGGTTCTGATGAAGATTATTCTGCCGGTGGCCGGTAAGGGGACGCGGTTGCGGCCGCATACTCATGCCAAGGCAAAATCGTTGGTGAGTGTAGCGGGAAAAACGGTGCTGGAGCATATCGTGTCGCGGCTGCAAATGTGTGGTGAGTGTGAGTATATTTTTATCGTCGATGACAATGGTGAGCAGATCAAGGATTTCATGGCGCATAAGTTCCCCCATCTGCGCTGCCATTATGTGGTGCAGAAACAACGACTTGGCCCGGCACACGCGGTATTTCTGGCCCGGGAACATATTGCCGACGGTGATGATGTTCTGGTGGTGTTTAACGACACCATCTTTGTTACCGATTTAGCGGCGATAGCGCAGTTATGCGCTGATGCTGACGGTCTGATCTATTCTCACGAGGTGGAAGATTATCAGCGCTTCGGCGTAAATGTGGTGCGTGACGGTGTCATTGTAGAGATGGTGGAAAAGCCGGATAAGCCGATTTCGCGCCTGGCACAGGTTGGCTTGTATTATCTGAAAGATGGCTGTCTGTTTATGGATTATCTGCGTAAGTGTATCGACGATGGGGAGACGGTGAAAGGGGAGTATTATCTGCCTGCGGTGTTTATGCGTATGATCAACGATGGTAAGCGTCTGCTGGCGCCGCAGATCGATGCCTGGCTCGATTGCGGCAAGCCGGAGACCCTGCTGGAGACCAACCGCTACCTGCTCAAAGAACGCCATCACAACCACGGTAAGCTGGAAAACTCGGTGCTGATCGAGCCGGTGCATATCGGTACCGGCGCCGTGGTGCGTAACTGTGTACTCGGTCCCAATGTTTCAGTTGCCGCTGGCTGTAACCTTGAGCAGTGCGTAATAAGCGATTCCATTGTTAACAGCGACAGTGTTATCAAAAATGTTGTGCTGGATAGTTCCATTATCGGTGACGAGGTGACAATCCGTGGTGCGGCACGCAAAATGAGTGTGGGCGACCATTCCAATTTGGAAATGGATAGCTGATGAAACCGGAGACGGATGCGGCCAATTTTGCCGCAGTGGGTGATTATTACCGCCTGTTGGCAGCATTTCTGGCTCCGGACAAGAGTGCGGAGCAAATAGCTGTATTGCGTAGTCTGATTGAGCAGGACAGGATAAAGTGGAAAAAGCTGCTCTACATGGCCAATGTACAGTTGTGTACGCCGCTGTGGTTTTGCCGCCTGCGTGACGATGGACTGCTCGCTGTATTGCCGCAGGAGTTGCAGGATTACCTGCGTCATCTGCATCAGGCCAACGCCGAGCGCAACAGTATTTTGCGTGCGCTGCTGGGTGACATTGCAGTCGCCTGTGCGGCAGCTAAGGTGCAGCTAGTACTGCTCAAAGGTGCTGCCGCGCTGTGCGACAATCTATACGGCGACGACGGTGCGCGTATTATGAGTGATGCCGATATTATGGTGCGCCGGGAAGATATTGGCACTGCTGTTGAAATCCTGACCGGGTTGGGGTTTGTGAAAGACGAAAACTCCACCATTGTTTTTGACGGTAGCATAACAGATGAACGACACCATCATCTGCCAGCGTTTTATCATCCACAAAAAAAGGTTGTTGTGGAATTGCATTTTAAAGTGGGCGGATATCGTTGCGGCCGCTTACTGCCTGTTGAGCAGGCGTGGGAAAATATCGTTCCTGCCCGCCTAGATGGGACGGCTGTGGCGCTGCTGAGCCCGCAGTGGCGCATAATGCATAATTGTGTGCATGCCCTTGTTCCCGATGGTGAGTTTATTCGTGGTACGGTGTCATTGCGACAGATGGCCGAATTTGCCGCCTTGTGCAGTTGTTACTCTTCCCGGTTGTCGTGGCCGCAGTGGCGAGCATGGAGCAGTGAGCACGGTTTTGCCCGCCAGAGCAATATCTATGTGGCTCTGGCGCAGCCCATGCTGCCAGTAACTGTTGCCATGGCGACCGGGCAGATGGAACGTTGGCACTGTCGGCGGATCCTTAGTGTCGTCAATGCGCTGCGCCGCAAGCCGCCCATGGTGGTGACAGTTTACTATTATCTCAACCTGCCGTACTGGGCCTGGGATAATGTTTGTTATGCACGCGGCGTTGAGCATGTTCCCGTTCGTGTGATCTGTATGCTAAAAAAACTGCTAAGTGGGCGCAGTCGCGCCAAAATGCGTCATTTTTGCGCTTGACTTTTAATAATAAGCGTGGTTTAAGTTAGTGCGATGATTAGAGTGGAAAAGGATAACAGCAAATTTTTCGGAGATGGTGATGCAGGATAAGCACAGCGAGAAGATGGAGGAGAGTCTGCCTGCTGCGGTAGACAGGGGACGGCGGGAGTTTATGCGAAAGAGCGCCTATGCAGCTTGCGCTACCCCGGTGATCACTGCCATGCTGGTAAATAAAGCGTCTGCGTGCGTAAGTTTTGGCCATGGTGGCCACGATGATGGGAATTTGATTGATTGGTTTAACGGCGATGGTCTGCCAACGCAGCGGGACGATTAGCGGTACAATGTTGCCCAAGCCGTCGGTTCCGGTTGATGTGGCCCCTTTTTCGGAGGGGGCGGTACTGTTCTGGGCCGGTGGCGAGCGGGTATGGTTTGTTAATGAATGCGCCGCAACGGTGTGGCATCTTATAAAGAGCAACAGCGGCAGAGCTGAAGCGCTTGCGATAATCGCAGGCGCTTTTTCTTTGACACCTGAGCAGGCGGAACAGAATCTTGATATAGCGCTTGGCGGTTTTGCTGCTGAGGGGTTACTGCAGGGCGGCTGTCCCCAGATGGCGGATACCCGGGCCGAAGTAGATGGCGTGTTGGAACGTCGAGTCGCAATGCCCCATGTGGAGCCTGACAAATGGGAATATGAGCGTTGCTTTGGCGCTGCTGCCACGGTGTGTATGCGCAGCCAGCAACCTTCTGTGGCCGCGCGGTTCGCGTTGCTGTATGCCCATGTGCTCCAGTCTCTGGCGGCGCGGGGCGCTCACCTGGAAATAAGTGTGTTGCGCCAGGGCGCCAACGGCTGGATATGCGGTGTTAACGGATACAGTTGCACTCCCGTTGTTCCGGAGCGGTTTCTGCTGCCGGTGCTGACCACTATATTGTTTCGCCAGGTTGTCGATAATTTACATGATTGTATGCTGTTTCACGCCGCAGTAATGGTGCGTGATGGCGTTGCGTTTTTGTTTCCGGCACCTTCCGGACGGGGAAAAACAACCCTGAGTGCTGTGCTGGCTGCTGATGGCTGGCAACTGTTCAGCGACGAACTGGCGGCTGTGTCCCTTGTTGATCACAGTGTTGTTGCTGTGCCGCTGCCGCTCAGTGTTAAATCGGGCGCGGTTGATCATCTGGCTGCTATCTATCCTGATTTGCCTGATCAGCAGGAGTGGCTGCGTCCCGATGGTAAGCGCATTCGTTATCTGTCGCTGGATAGCGACACTATTTTACCGCTGGCGACCGCGGCGCCCGTTGGCAGTATAGTGTTTCCCCATTACTGTGCCGATGGTACTGATGAACTGGTGCCAGTATCAAAAACTGAAACCTTGCGCCAGTTGTGTTTGTCTGGATCATCTCAGCGCGTGCTTACTTTTGCTGATGTGCAGGCGATTGTTGCCGTGGTTGAGCGGGCTGATTGTTACCGTATGAGTTATACCAGCAGTGAAGCAGCGCTGCGGTTACTGGGTGGAGTTGAAAAATAAAAAAAGCTTCCGGAATTCCGGAAGCTTTTTTGTTTTTTAATCTGGTGCCGAAGGCGAGAATCGAACTCGCACGACCAATTGGTCACCACCCCCTCAAGATGGCGTGTCTACCAGTTCCACCACTTCGGCACGGGCACGGTTTTTATACTGATTTCTCCTGCCTGTGTCAACAGAAGAATCGTTTGACTACGGCAAATTATTTTGCTTTTTCTGCTGCCTGTTGCGCCTTTTCACCAGCTTGCTGCGCGGTCTGGGTTGGCGCTGCGGCGTTCTGTGCCTTTTGGGGCTGGGTTAGTTGTACCTGGTCCGGCATCATGCTGTCGCTGCCCGGTTTGCCGTAGAAATAGGTGAGAGACATGCTGGTGAGCATGAATACGGCCGCCACCATGGTGGTGAGTTTGCTCATAAAGGTGCGTCCGCCGGAAGCGCCGAATACAGTCTGGCTGGCACCGCCGCCGAAGGATGCGCCAGCCTCGGCGCCTTTGCCGGCCTGCAGCAGAACGATGATAATCAGAGCAATGCTTACAATTACATGTACGGTTAGCAGAAAGGTAATCATGTTATTCCTTGATTCTCCTGAATTACTGTTATCTAGGAGCCTGTCGGACTTTCCATGTAATCGGCTGCAAAACCGTCTGGCCGGTGCATATTTCCGCTCCTTTTCGACCAATAGCTACGGCTATTAGCCTTCAAACGAGCAAAAATCTGTCCTCGACCAGTCGATTTTTCGCTTCGATCCGCAAAGCCCGACAGGCTCCTAGGCTGAAAATACGAGCGAGCAAACGTAGCACATCCGCAGCACAGTTGACAAGGATGTTTTCCGTTAACTGACAACCTTCAGCGTTTTCGTGTAATTGACAATGGCGCTGAAGTCATCAGCCTTCAGGCTGGCACCGCCGACCAGGGCGCCGTCGATGTTTTCCTGCGCCATGAGTTCGCCGATGTTGTCCGGTTTGACACTGCCGCCGTAGATGATGCGGGTTGCGGCGGCCACAGCGGCGCAATAGCGGCCACCCAAAAGGCCGCGGATGAAGGCGTGTACCTCCTCCGCTTCGTCGCTACTGGCGGTTTTGCCGGTGCCGATGGCCCATACCGGTTCGTAGGCGATAACCACCTGCTCCATCTGCGCGGTGCTGATCTCGTTAAGGGCGGAGTTTACCTGCGCGCTGATCACATCGAACAGACTGCCGTCTTCGCGTTGTTCCAGCGTTTCGCCTACGCACACAATAACACTGAGCCCGGCCTTGAGGGCGGCAAATACCTTGGCGTTGATAAAATCGTTGCTTTCGCGGAACAGTTGGCGGCGTTCCGAATGACCGATGATGACGTATTTACAGCCGACATCGGCCAGCAGTGGGGCGGATACTTCGCCGGTAAAGGCGCCGCTGTCGATGCAGTGGCAGTTTTGTGCCGCCACTTTGATATTGCTGTCGGCGCACACGGCACTAACGGCAGCCAGGGCGGTGAACACCGGCGCAATGACAATTTCCACATCTTCTTTGTTGCCGACGCTGGTACATAAACTTCCGGCCAGGGCACGTGCCTCGGCTATGGTGTTGTGCAGTTTCCAGTTGCCGGCTATAAACGGTTTGCGCATCGCTTCAATCCCTTTTTGTATACAGGTTGCTGACAGTTACTGTTTATCGCTCAACGCCGCGACGCCGGGCAGGATTTTCCCTTCCAGAAACTCCAGCGAGGCACCGCCGCCGGTGGAGATGTGAGTCATCTTGTCACTGAGTCCGGCCTGGTTGACTGCCGCCACCGAATCGCCACCGCCGATGATGGACAAGGCGTCGCTTTCGGCCAGAGCCGTGGCTATTGCCAGCGTACCGGCGGCATAAGCAGAAAACTCAAACACGCCCATGGGGCCGTTCCACACCACGGTGGCCGCAGTGGTAATCTCACCAGCGTAGCGCTGGCGGGTGTTCGGGCCGATATCCAGCCCCATGCGTTCAGCGGGAAAATCATCGTTGGTGCAGGTGGCGGGCGCGGCGGTGGCGGAAAATTCCTCTGCCGTTACATGATCGTCGGGTAACAGCAGACGCACATTTTTCTCTTCTGCCTGGCGCAACAGGTCGGTGGCCAGTTGTAACTGATCGCCTTCCACCAATGATTTACCTACCTGAAAACCCTGAGCTTTAAGAAAAGTATAGGCCATGCCGCCGCCGATGAGCAGCGCGTCTACCTTGTCGAGCAGTTTCTCTATCACCAGGATTTTGTCGCTGATTTTCGCCCCGCCCAAAATGGCGACAAACGGCCGTTGTGGCTGTTCCAGGGCGGCGCCGAGGTATTGCAGCTCTCTGGCCATCAGATACCCGGCCGCCGCCGGTTGCAGCAGACGAGCTATACCGGTAGTGGAGGCGTGGGCGCGGTGGGCGGTGCCAAAGGCATCGTTTACATATACTTCGGCCAATTTGGCCAGCGCGGCGCAAAAGGCAGGGTCGTTTTTTTCCTCACCAGCGTGGAAACGCAGGTTTTCCAGCAGCAGTACCTCGCCGTTATTCAGGGCAGCGGCGAGTTTTTCCACCTCGCTGCCGATGCAGTCGTTGGCCATTACCACCGGCTTGCCCAGTTGCTCCGCCAGATAGCTGCCCGCCGGAGCCAGGCTAAGCTTCTCTTTGACCTGCCCCTTGGGGCGACCGAGGTGGGAGGCGAGAATCAGCTTGCCGCCGCGCTCGATAATCGCCCTTATGGTGGGCATGGCGGCGTCAATGCGGGTGGTGTCGGTGATGGCGCAGTTGTCGTCGAGGGGAACATTAAAATCTACCCGGCAGAATACCCGCCGCCCGGTGATGTCGATATCGTCGATAGAAAGCTTATTGAACATGGTTCTGGCTAACTCCTTGTCGCATCGAAAAATCTTGTTGTAGGTTAAATGTCGACAGTTGCTCGAACTGGTGCAATATAGCAAAGTGATGGTGACGGCGCGAGTAAAAACCTATCCGTCGCAATTGTTGTTGCATAGTTTGATGGCGGCGCAAAAAGTTCGTCCACCTGTGTTATAAGCGTTTGTTCAAAATTTTGACACACAATATGTGTGTCTTCACCCTTGAACAACCACTTTTGCCATGAGGAACGAAATTTTTGCTTAACCATCTTACTTGTTTTTGCGAGAGCCATCCTGGATATTGTTCTCACTGATTGTATTGACCAGTTCCACCTTGTCAAAGATTATCAGCTGTTTTAGTATGGATAAATCCTGAGTCTGCGGCGGCGATGTGCCGTTGCCGGGTGTCGCGCCGGGTTTTTGCCATCACATCATCACTTTTATGAGGACGCCATGAAAACTGTAGGAAGATCAAGTCTGCACAACAGTGTTCAAGTGTTTCAGCAACACCTGTCAGAATTGCAGCAGCCGCTGCAGCAACGTCTGGAGCCGGAACTGATGCCGGTGGGGCAGGCGTTGGTGGAACTGCTGAGTAGGCATTCGTTTCCCGGCAGTCTGGTCTATCTCGATCGTGAACGCCTGGCCGATTTTATCGCCGAGCTGGCCTGTTTTATGGCCCGGCGCGAGCAGGAGGTCAACAGTCGTTTTGTCGATTATCCCGAGCGCAACTGCGGTTTTCTGTTGTGCAATTGTTCCGATGCGCCGTTTCTGTTCGACTCGTTGTCGCTGTTTCTCAAACGGCAGCACGTGGAATGGTGCGTGGTGGCGCATTTGTGTCTGAGTGTAAGTCGCTCCGAGCAGGGAGAACTTGGCGCTATCAGTGACGCCAAACGGGAGTGCGCCGACGAATCGCTGATGATTGTGCAGGTGGAATCGGGAGCGCGCTGCGCCGCAAAACTGGCCGCTATCGATACCACCCTGCGCGAAGTGGTGGCATTAAGCCGCGATAATATTAAAATGATCGAACGGCTGCACGCTGGGCAAACGCTGCTGGATGATGACGATGGTGCCAGTTTCTGGCAGTGGCTGACTCAGGATAATTTTGTGCCGCTGGTATACCGTAAACTGCTGCTGCGTGGCAGCGGCGATAGTGCCGAGCTGGATGTAGATGCGGCTGCCGCCCTGGGGTTGTCGGATGCGTTTAACGGTTTGCCGCCGCTGGTGTGCGGGCCGTTGCTTGAGTGCGACGAGCTGGTGCGGCGCTGTGTCAGTCGGCAGAATCGCCTGCTGGTGCGCGACAGCGGCGTTATGAGCCCGGTATGGCGCGATGAAGAATATGTTGAAATCCGTCTGCGCGAGAACAGCGCCAATGGGGCTATCGATCATCTGTTCTATGGTCTGTACCGGCCCGAGGCGCAATTGGGTTCAGCGCTGGATGTACCAGCCCTGCGCGGCAAGATCAGTCAGGCGTTGGAGCGGCTGGCCATTGCGCCGTGCAGTTACGATTACCGTAAAACCGAAGAGCTGCTGGCCACTTTTCCCAAACCGGATCTGTTTTTTATCGCTCCGGCGCAATTGGATGAGATTATCAAGTCGCTGTTGTATTTCAATCACGATAGCGTGCGTATTGTGGCGCTGGATAACGAGCTGAGCAACCTGTCGCTGCTGCTTATTGTGCCGCGCACGTTAAGCCCCAACGCCGATTTCAAAAAAATTGAAGATGCGCTGGGCGCTCACTTTGACGGCGCAGTGCTCAATACTAACGTACTGCAGTTCGGGCATGAGTATTATATGCTGCAGATCAACATCAACTACACCGGTCCTTTGCCCGATGTAACGCTGGAGGATCTGGGCAACGATCTGACGGCGCTGCTGAAAACCTGGCAGCGTAAGGTGAGCCAGCTGCTGGTACGCAACTACGGCGTGGAAGAGGGGATGCGTTTGTGGCACCGTTACGAAAACGCTTTTTGTAACGAATACCGCGCCCGTATCCCGGCGCAGTTCTGCCTTGATGATATCGCCAATTTAGAGCGCCTGCTCGACAGTGGTGTCGAGCAGATCGATTTGTGGGGGCCGGAAGAAGAGGGGGGCGCGGCGCTGCGACTGCAGTTTTACAGCACGCGCCACAGCTATCTAAACGAGTTGATGCCATTGCTGGTCAATCTCGATCTGAAGATTATCGACGAGATAGATTTTACCTTAACTGTTGAAGGTAACGAGTTGTATATAAAGAGCTTTGGCGTGCTTAACGATACCGGACACGCTACGGCGCTGCTCGATATGAAACAGCGCCTTGTAGCGGCTTTGTACGCTTTGCGCCGTGGTGATGCCGAGAACGACTATCTCAACAAACTGCTGGTGTCCACCACGCTGGATTGGCAGCAGATCGACATCTTTCGCGGTTATCGCAACTATTATTTTCAACTTGGCTCGCCGTTTACCAAAAAAACCGTCGCCTGCGCCTTGACCAATAATCCACGTTCGGCTCAGGCGTTGTACGATTACTTTGCCGCCCGTTTCCAGCCCGACGAGCGCTGGAACGACGTTATGGTGCGCGAGGAACAGGCGTTGATGCCGGCGCGTATGGAGCTGATCGCGGCGCTGGAAGAGGTGGAGGATGTCAACGAGGATCGCATTTTGCGCCTGATGTTCAACCTTATCGATTCCAGCGTGCGCAGCAACTTCTACAAGCGCAAAAACAGCGCCGACTATTTCTTTTCGTTCAAGATCAGCGCCATCGGTATCACCGAGATGCCGGTGCCGCGGCCGCTGTACGAGATTTATGTCCACAACGCCCGCATGGAGGGGATTCATCTGCGTGGCGGGATGGTGGCGCGCGGCGGTATCCGCTGGTCCGACCGTCCTGACGATTTTCGCACCGAGATTCTCGGTCTGATGAAGACTCAGATGACTAAAAACGCCCTGATTGTCCCGGTGGGTTCCAAAGGCGGTTTCATTGTCAAGGACAGCTATTCCAGCCGTGACGAAGGGATGGCGTTGTCAAAACGTGCTTACCAGACCCTGATGCGCGGTCTGCTCGATTTGACTGACAATCGTGTCGGCGGCAACATCGTGCCGGCGGCGGATATCGTCAGCTATGATTCTCCCGATCCGTATCTGGTGGTGGCTGCCGACAAGGGAACCGCCCATCTGCCCGATACCGCCAACGCCGTCAGTGCCGAATACAAGTTCTGGCTTGGCGACGGTTTTGCCAGCGGCGGCTCACGCGGTTACGATCATAAAGCGCTGGGCATTACCGCCCGTGGCGCCTGGGTGTGTGTGCAGCGCCATTTCCGCGAAATGGGTATCGACATTCAGGAGGAGCCGTTTACCGTTATCGGTATCGGCGATATGAGTGGAGACGTGTTCGGCAACGGTATGCTGCTGTCACGCAAAATCCGTCTGCAGGCGGCCTTCAACCATCTGCATATTTTCCTCGATCCCGATCCAGACCCGGAAAGCAGCTTCCAGGAGCGCCAGCGCCTGTTCAATCTGCCCCGTTCGTCGTGGAGTGATTACAACCGGGAACTTATTTCCGCCGGTGGCGGGGTGTTTGAGCGCGATGCCAAGGAAATCCCCCTGTCGCCACAGGTGCAGCAGTGGTTGGGCGTGCGCCACGAAACCCTCGACGGCGACAGCTTGATTCAACTGCTGCTCAAGGCTGAGGTTGATCTGCTGTGGAACGGCGGTATCGGCACTTATGTCAAAGCTTCGAGCGAGAAGCACGAGGATGCCGGTGATCGCGCTAACGATGCCCTGCGCATCGACGGCAATCAACTGCGTGCCAAGGTGGTCGGCGAAGGCGGCAACCTCGGCCTGACCCAACTGGCGCGCATTGAGTATGCCCTAAGCGGTGGCCGTATCGATACCGACGCGGTGCACAATTCCGCTGGAGTGGATTGTTCCGACCACGAAGTAAATCTCAAAATTTTCATGCAGCATCTTATCGAGGCCGGGATTGTTGCCGACTACGATGAGCGCGACCGGATTCTGGGTGAAGTTACCGACGAGGTGTGCCAACTGGTGCTGGCCAACAACTACGGTCAGAGCCTGTGCCTGAGTCTGGATACTTTGCGCAACCAGCGCGATTGCGAGCAGTTTGTCGATTTGTCGGCGCGGCTGGTGGCGGTGGGATTGCTCAACCGCGCCAGTGAAGCGCTGCCCAAAGCCAAGGAGGTGCTGGCGCGCAGCGGTGGTTACACGCGGCCGGAGTTGTCTATTCTGATGGCTTACAGCAAGATGCATCTGTATCGCGAGCTGCTGGAGGATCCGGCTACCGAGGCGCTGGACAACGAAGTTATCGCCGCTATTCTGCGCGATTATTTTCCTCAGCCGCTGGCGCAACAGTTTGGCCGCTACTATAGCGAACATCCTCTGCGGCGCGAAATTATTGCCACCATGATCACCAACCGTGTGGTCGATCAGGCTGGGGCGGCGTTCTGTTTCCGCATGGCGCGGCGCTACGATGTGTCGTGGTCGACGGCGGCGCTGGCGCATATCCAGTTTAACCAGGTGCTTAACGCCGATGCTCTGCGTCAGGCTATTGCCGCCCTCGACAACAAGGTGCCCAGTGCGCAGCAGTATCAGTGGTTACAGGCGATTGAAGACGCTATTGCCGCCATGTGCGACTGGGCTTTCAGCCACGACCGTTCCATGTTGGATCTGGAGCGGTTGCCGCAGTTGCGTGCCAGTGCCCAGGAATACAGTGCCGCCCTGAGCGGTATTGTCGAAGCGGAGCAGTGGGAACAGTGCCAGCAGTACCGCGCCGAGCTGGAACAGCACGGTCTGGACGCGGCGACGGCGCAGGCGCTGGCGGTGCTGCCGCACATGGAAAATCTGCTGGCGCTGGTGGTGCTTACCGCCCGCTGCGGCGGAGAGCTGTATCCGGTGGCGCACACTCTCAACGAAGTACGCGCCCGCTTCTCCCTCGACGGCATCTTTGCCACCATGGCTCAGGTGCCCCAGCACGACCGCTGGGACCGGATGACCCGCCACATGCTGGAAACACGTTTCAATCACTGCATCGTGCAGCTGGCGCAGCGGGTATTGCAGGATTACAGCGGTAATCTCGATAAATTGCTGTCGGCACAGCGCAGTGCCTTCCAGCGCTACAAGCGGCTGAGCGCTCAGCTGTCCGATAAAGACACCCTCAATTTCCATCCCTATGTGGTGGTGCTGGAGCAACTGGAGCGGCTGGGAAGCTGATTTTGCGCTTTTGGTTTGACGTGATGGCGCGCCCTGTGTTACAGGCAGTATGCCTGCCGCGCATTGGGCGTGCTATTTCAGTAATATCAACAGGATAGATAATCAAATGAACAAACAGAAAACTGTACTAGACATTCAGAATATGTACGCCAACGGCGACAAAATCACCATGCTGACCGCCTACGATTATCCCTTTGCCCGCCTCATGGATCAGCAGGGGGTGGACATGATTCTGGTGGGAGATTCCGTTGGTTGCGTAGTGGCCGGATACGACAACACCCTGCCGGTAACCATGGAGGATATTCTCTACCACACCAGGGCAGTGGTGCGTGGCACGCAGCAGGCGCTGGTAGTGGCGGACATGCCGTTTTTATCTTATCAGATAGATGAGCGTGAGGCGTGTCTCAACGCCGGGCGGCTGATCAAAAATGGTGGTGCCCACGCTGTTAAACTTGAGGGCGGTACCAATATGGCCGCCACCATCGCCGCCATTGTCAACATGGATATTCCGGTGGTGGGGCATATCGGTCTTACGCCGCAGTCGATTCATCGCATGGGCGGCTACAAGGTGCAGGGGCGGCGTGATAAACAGGCGCAGCAACTGCTGGCCGACGCCAAAGCGGTGGAGCAGGCTGGCGCGTTTGCGCTGGTGCTGGAGGGTATTCCCGCCGATCTGGCGCGGCAGATCACTGCGGCGTTGTCTATTCCCACCATTGGTATCGGCGCCGGGGTCAATTGTTCCGGTCAGGTGTTGGTAATCCACGATATTCTCGGTTTGTGTGAGAAATACTCGCCCAAATTTGTCAAGGTATACGCCAATCTGGCACCGGTTATCGGTGCTGCCATCGGTGAATATCTCAGCGAGGTGCGCAGCGGCGTTTTCCCCTCCGAGGAACACTCCTTCAAGTAGCTGGTTTGACCATGGAAATTATCGATTGTGTAGATGAAATGCAGCGTCGCGCCCTGGAACTGCGTGCGGCGGGCAAGAGTATCGCCTTTGTCCCCACCATGGGCTATCTGCATCGCGGCCATCTCAGTTTGGTGGAGCGGGGGCGTGCCGAGGCGGATGTGCTGGTGTTGTCCATATTTGTCAATCCCACCCAATTTGGCCCCAACGAGGATTTTGACAGTTACCCGCGCGATCTGCAGCGCGATTTCGCCCTGGCGCAGGCCGCCGGGGTGGATATGGTGTTTACACCCACGGCGGATTCCATGTACAGCGCCGAGGCGGCCACCACCGTGCATGTGGCGCGGCTGAGCGAAAATCTGTGCGGCGCCAGCAGGCCGGGGCATTTTGACGGCGTAACCACCGTAGTGTGCAAGTTGTTTAACATTGTGCAGCCGCATAAAGCCTATTTCGGTATGAAGGATTTTCAGCAGCTCAGCGTTATCCGCCGCATGGTGGCCGATCTGAATATGCCGGTGGAGGTGGTGGGGCTGCCCATCGTGCGCGAGGATGACGGTCTGGCCATGAGCTCGCGCAACACCTATCTAAGTGCAGAACTGCGGCAGCAGGGGCTGGCGCTGGTGGATGCCATTCGACTGGTGGGGGCGGCTGCGCGGGCCGGTGAGCGCGATGCCGCAACGCTTGTTGCCATGGCGCGTCGGCGCATTGAGCAGGAAGCGGACGCTGAAATCGACTATATCCAGATTTGCAACGATGCCACCTTGAGCGACGTGGACACGGTGGACGAGCAGGCGGTTATTCTGCTGGCGGTCCGTTTTGGTGCCACCCGCCTCATCGACAACAATTACGTACTCAACGAACTGTAGCGCCGTGGCTGTCATCTATCGCAGCCGCTATATGGTGCCGATCAGCAGCGCGCCGCTGGAACACGGGGCGCTGCTGGTGGAGCAGGGGCGCATAACCGCTGTCGGCAGTGCCGACGTGCTGCAACGGCGCTATCCGGCGCTGCCGTGCCACGATTTTGGTGACGCCATTGTACTGCCCGCTTTTATCAACGCCCACACCCATCTGGAACTGAGCCACGCGCCGCGCTGGTTTGCCGCCGCCGGTGAAGACGTTGCCGCGAGCGGAGGCTTTACCGACTGGATTCTCCGCCTTATCCGCGCCAAAATTGCTCTTAAGCCGGGAGCGCAGGAGTATCGCGCCGCCTGGGACGACGGCTGGCGGCAGTCTCTGGCCACCGGTACCGCCACGGTGGGGGATATCCTCTCGGTGCCGGATTTGTGTGCCCACAGCGCCGCAGTGTTGGGCGGATGCAGCTTTGTGGAGATCATCGGTCACGATGCCGTACGGGTGGGGCAGCGGCTGCAGCAAGTGGATGACTGTCGTGACCTGCGCGGTCACCACTGCTGGGGGGTGGCACCCCATGCGCCCTATACCTTGAGCGATGAGCTGCTGCGCCAGTGCTGCCGCTTTGCCGCTGTGCGCCACTTGCGCACCACCATCCATCTGGCCGAATCAGAGGATGAAATGCAACTGCTCAGCGCTGTCGACGGGCCCATGGCGCAACAGTTGTATCCCTTTGTCGGCTGGGAAGAATATCTGCCACTGCGCCGCTGTCAGCGACCACTGGAGATGTTGGAACGGGCCGGTGGCTTGAATGATGCCACCACGCTGGTGCATGGCGTTCATCTAAATCGCAGCGAGATTGCCCGGGTGGCTGCCGCCGGTTGTGCGGTAGTACTGTGCCCGCGTTCCAACGCCGCCCTCAAGGTTGGTACCGCCCCGGCGGCGGACTATCTCAATGCCGGGGTGACACTGGCTCTGGGGACCGACAGTCTGGCCAGCAATGCCACGTTATCGCTGTGGGACGAGATGGAGTTTGCCCTGCACTGGTTCAGCGGCGATCTTGGTTGCGCAACATTGCTGCGCATGTGTACCATAGATGCTGCCACTGCCCTGTATGGCGCTGCTGCCGATGGACTCGGCAGCCTGGCCGCCGGTGCTCCCGCTACATTCCAGGTGCTCAGGCCGGATAAACTGCCGCAGCTCGACGCCATCTATCCATTTTTATGCCAAGGCGCGCGCAGCGCCGAGGTGGAACAGGTGTTTATTGGCGGCGACAGATGCTACCTGGCCCCCGATGCGGCAACAGAAGATGAGCAGGAGTCAGACAGATGATAGAAGCATCGCCGCAACACTGGAAAGAACTGTTTACCCGTCTCTGCCGGCGCCGGACCACCTTCAGCGAAGTTGGCGTAGTGGTTGAGCTGCGAGAGCGGCGCATTGCCGTAGTCGCCTGCGTCGATGATGCAGCGTGCAGCGGTTGCGCCGCTGCCGGAGGGTGCTGCAGCGCCACGTCAGGCGGGCGGCGCCTGTATGCCGACAATATTCCCTGCGCCCGCGTTGGTGACAAGGTGCGTGTAGAGGTGGAGACCAGCGCACCTGTTGTCGATTCCGCCACCGTGCTGTATATTACCGCCTTTGTAATGTTGCTGCTTGGTTTAGCGCTGGGCTACGCCATCGCCAGCCTGCTGCCCGTCGGCCTGTCGGCGGCGTTGCTGGCTTTACTTATGGGCGCGACGTTTATGGTAGGTACCTTGGCGGTGTTTCGTCTGGGGCGCGGCGCCGTTGTCCAGCAGTCGCTGGCGCGCATAGTGGAAATAATCGCCACCGATACATCAGATATAAAGGCTTGAATTTTATGGGTATCAAAATCATCGCCACCAACAAAAAAGCCTATCACGAATACTTTATCGAAGAAGTATACGAGGCCGGTATCGTGTTGCAGGGCACTGAGGTAAAATCGCTGCGTCTGGGCAATGTGAATATCAAGGAATCGTTCTGCCGCATCAAAAACGGCGAGGTGTTCATCAACAACATGAACATCAGCCCCTACGAGCAGGGCAACCGCGAAAACCACGATCCAACCCGGGTGCGCAAACTGCTGCTGCACAAAGCGGAGATCGCCAAACTAACTCGCAAGGTGGAGGAAAAAGGGCTGACCCTGGTGCCGACAAAAATCTACTTTAAAGATAGCCGTGCCAAGCTGGAAATCGGCGTAGGACGCGGCAAAAAACTGCACGACAAACGCGAAACCCTAAAACGCAAACAGGCGGAACGGGAAATCGCCAAAGAGATAAAGCATAATCGTTAGACACTCTTGTTAGTGACGCGATTTTGTGTCACAATGACGTTGTAACAGCGGCTATTTAATCAGACAACATTTTACCCAAGGGGGGCGTCAAGGTTTCGACGGGGATTGGAAGCTAAGGTTGCATGCCGGAGTGGGCTGGCTCCGTAAAAAAGCCCATTATATACAAACGCCGATTCAGACGTTTCGTACGCATTAGCAGCATAGACTGCTAACGTTTTTGTCGACAGTGCCTGCGGGTCGGCAAAAACGTCAAGCTAGCAGGCTGGCTGCTGTTCATGTCTGTGGTTCAGCAGCGAGACTTTAACAGAATCGCCCGCCGCAAGACCTTGTCTGCGGGGGCTGCGTCGGGTTAAATTTAAAAACGCAGACTAAGCATGTAGAAGCCTTAAGTGAAAAATTTTCGGACGCGGGTTCGATTCCCGCCGCCTCCACCATTTGAAAAAAGACAACCCGTCTCTTCAGAGAAAAA
>JAMOOS010000353.1 GCA_027065245.1 Desulfuromonadaceae bacterium
CTGGCCGAACATCTGTTTTAGTTGCCGGCGTGAGCGGGCTTCAAACAGAAAACCGTACGCCAGGTTGGTGCCGGCCAGCAGGAATATCGACAATAATGGTATTGCCAGAGCCAGTACCAGTCCGTGCTGCCACATGACAACGTTGGCCGTTGCCAGCGTTGCAGCGGTGGCCAGTGTGCAGATTATCTGCCCTGGTGGTGCCAGAAATGGTAGCAGCAGCGCTAGTAGCAGACCGGTTGCAGCCATGATTATGAAGTTAGCCCCCTGAGCCCAGGCCGGCTGCATGAGGAAACGCTGCTCCAGAATGGCGCTAATTAGGTTGGCGTGAATTTCTACGCCGGGATAGACAGATTGTAGTGGCGAGGTGCGTAAGTCAAATAGCCCTGGCGCAGTAGTGCCCACCAGGACTATCGCCCCTTCCAGCTGGTGTTGTGGCGCGGTGCCGGCCAGTATCTGATAGGCAGGTATGTATGGGAAACTACCCTGGGTGCCTAGGTAGGGGACGATCATTTCGCCACTGGCATTGGTAGGGATGATGGTGTGGCCATTTAGCTCCACCCCCTCAACTGTTTGTCGCCCATTGATGGGGTTTGCATGCAAGGTAACAGATTCCACCAGCAGAAAATCCTTTACCGTTTCCAGTGCCAACGAGGCGTATAGGTGGTTGCCGAAGCGGGCGACGATGGGGGCGCGGCGGATAACGCCGTCGATATCGGGACTGAGGCTGAAAAAGCCACAGCCGGTGGCGGCGTTGGTAAACGCGGGCAGATTGGCGGTGTAGCCGCGCATGAGCGGCAGCGATGATGAGCGTACCAGGGTCGGATTGGTTACTGTCAGCGGTTGTGGCAGCTGGCCGCTGTGTTGGTTGGCATGGGGGTTGAATGTGTAGCCGAGAACAACTTCCTGGCGGCGCAGAACGGCGCAGAACATGCCGTCGTAGTCAAAGCTCTGTTCCAGCTGATGTAGTGTAGCGGCAAGGGCGGGGGTGGCGCGGCTATGTTGGCGTACATAATCGCTTACGTCCAGTACCGGGTTATGTTCCGCCTCGGCAAACAGTACGTCAAAGGCAACCACCGCCGCACCGGCGGTAAACAGCCGCGCGGTAAATTCTGCGACCAGATTGCGTGACCACGGCCAGCGCCCGTGTCGGGCCAGGGATGTGTTGTCGATATCGACAATGACGATGGGCGTCGGCGTCTGTTGCTTGCGCCGCAGTGGCGGTGACGACTGCATGCGCAAATCGAAGGCCATCAGTTCCAATCGCTCGGGTAGCTTGCGTAGCAACGGTGGTGGTTCGAATTGCAGCCACAGCATGGCGGCGGTCAGAATCAGACCCATCGCAATGGCTGCCAGTCGCTGCATCTTGAACAACGTCACACCTGTCTCCGCGTGTTGGTAATTTGTGCCGCCGGCACCGTTGCGGTGCCAGCGGTATCGTGTTTATCGCAGGTTATAGAAAACGTTTTTACCGTTGAATACCGATACTCCTTCCAGCTCGTCCTCGATGCGCAGTAGCTGGTTGTATTTGCAGATGCGGTCGGTGCGGCACAGGGAGCCGGTTTTTATCTGGCCGGAGTTGACTGCCACGGTGAGGTCGGCGATGGTGGAATCTTCGGTTTCGCCGCTGCGGTGGGAGATTACCGTGGTGTAGCCGGCGCGCTTGGCCATTTCGATGGCTTCCAGGGTTTCGGTGAGGGTGCCGATCTGGTTCAGTTTGATGAGGATGGAATTGGCGATCCCTTTGTCTATGCCCTCGCGCAGAATTTTTGTGTTGGTAACAAACAGGTCGTCGCCGACGATCTGGATTTTGCCGCCCAGTTGCTCAGTCATCAGTTTCCAGCCGTCCCAGTCGTTTTCGGCCAGACCATCCTCGATGGAGATGATGGGATAGCGCTCGATGAGGTCAGCGTAGAAGTCAACGGTTTCCTGGGCGCTCTTGATGGCGTTGGCTTCGTTGGCAAAGTTGTACTTGCCGTCGGCGTAGATTTCGGAGGCGGCCACGTCCAGGGCCAGGACGATATCCTCACCGGCCTTGTAACCGGCGGCCTCGATGGCGGCCATGATTACCTGCAGCGCTTCTTCGTTACTGCTTAAGTTGGGGGCAAAGCCGCCCTCGTCGCCAACGGCGGTGTTGTAGCCCTTGTCCTTGAGCACTTTTTTCAGGGCGTGGAAGGTTTCGGCGCCCATGCGCAGCGCCTCTTTGAACGACGGCGCGCCCACCGGCATGATCATGAACTCCTGGATGTCGACATTGTTGTCGGCGTGGGCGCCGCCGTTGATGATATTCATCATCGGCACCGGCAGTTCCTTGGCGTTGGCGCCGCCGATGTACTGGTAAAACGGCAGCCCCGCCTCTTCGGCGGCAGCGCGGGCACAGGCCAGAGAGACGCCGAGCAGGGCGTTGGCGCCGAGGTTGCTTTTGGTCTCGGTGCCGTCCAGTTCCAGCAGCTTGGCGTCAATGCCGGCCTGATCACTGGCTTCCCAGCCCACCAGCGCGTCGCAGATCTTCTCGTTGACGTTGGCCACTGCCTGCAGTACCCCCTTGCCGAGGTAGCGGGACTTATCGCCGTCGCGCAATTCCAGCGCTTCGCGTTCGCCAGTGGAAGCGCCGCTGGGGACGGCGGCGCGGCCAAGGACGCCGCTTTCGAGCAATACGTCTACTTCGATGGTGGGATTGCCGCGCGAATCGAGAATTTCGCGCGCGTAGATATCGACGATTTCATCCATGATCAGACTCCTTTCGCACCTGTGCGTTATGCCGTGTGCATGTCTCTTTGAAATATGGGAAAAACGGGATAAATAAGTGGCGCTGCCGGTGTAACGGCACCGGGCTGTTACACAAAACCGCTGCGCGGTGTTATATATATCACAGGGTGGTAAAAGATAAAGGGTATTGTTGTAAATAGTTTTGCCGTGGTGATGACACTGGAATGGCGTGGAGACGGTGCAATGGACATTGTTTGGATATTGTTGCGCAATATCACGATGTTAGCTGTTTTTGCCGTGGCTTATATCATGGTTGCGTTCCGGTTTTTTTAATGTTAGTGTGGGCGCTCCTGCAGCGGTGGATTGATTTGGTGTTTGCCAGGTGTAGATGGCGTCGCCGTTTGTGGCGTCCGCATTTGGTGCCACGGGTGTGGTTCGTGGGGAGTGCGCCCGGCTCCGCAGCGGGGTTCTGTTTGCGTATAACCGAGGCAATGTGAGCGCAACTGGTTGTTGTCGTTGTTTCAACGTTTCCGATCCTACCCTGTCACCGGCATTGTTTGGCCAGGGTAACTGCCATCTGCGTCAGCTCGAAGAGCTGCTGGGAGTGCGACTCGGCTCGCGCGGCGATGCCGTAAATGTGCGCGGTGCCGATACGATGGCGGTTGAACTGGCTGTGTTGGTGTTGCGCCAGCTGTATGTTCTGGTGCAGCGTGGCTATCCTCTGTTCCCTCCCGATATTGATTACGCGGTAAACATCCTGCGCAGCGATTCCACCATCAATTTAAGTGATATTTTTTTTGATACGGTGTTGCTGACGGCGCGTAAACGCTACATTGCGCCCAAAAGTCTGGCACAAAAGTGTTATATAGACGCTATTCGCAAGTATGATGTCGTGTTTGGCGTTGGCCCGGCTGGAACCGGTAAAACCTATCTGGCCATGGCGCTGGCGGTGGCGGCGTGGCAGCAGAAGCGGATAAAGCGGATCATACTGGTGCGCCCGGCGGTAGAGGCGGGAGAGCGGCTGGGTTTTCTCCCCGGTGATATTGCCGAAAAGGTCAATCCGTATCTGCAACCGCTGTACGATGCCCTGTTTGACATGGTAGATATGGACAAGGGGCGCGCCATGATCGAGGAGGGAATTGTCGAGGTGGCGCCGTTGGCGTTTATGCGTGGTCGCACTCTAAACGATGCTTTTATTATTCTCGACGAGGCGCAGAATACCACCACCGAGCAGATGAAGATGTTTCTTACCCGCATTGGCTTCGGTAGTCAGGCGGTGGTTACCGGCGATGTTACCCAGATCGATCTGCACGGCAAACCTTCCGGTCTGCTGGAGGCGCTGCAGGTGCTGAATGGTGTTGATGGCGTGTTTGTCAACCGCTTCAGCTCCGTGGATGTGGTGCGCCATCCGGTGGTGCAACGTATTGTAACAGCGTACGAGAGCAGAAGTTATGACACCAAAAAGTAAACGTGGTCACAACGGGAAACTGTTTGCCGGGTTGACGGCGCAAAAGCGGCTGGTGTTGCTGCTGCTGGCGACGACCCTGACATTGATAATTATCCCCTTTGGCGGGTTTGTGCCCGATTATTACACCCCCGGCGATATCGCCTCGCGCGATATCAAGGCGCCGCGCAGTTTTCTGGTGCCGGAACCGACCCTTACCGCCAAAAAAAAACAGCAGGCACAGCAGGAAGTGCTGCCGGTGTACGATTATGACTCCCGTCCCAGTCTGGCGGTGGCGCACCATCTGGTGCAGGTGCTTGAGGAGTTGCACCGCGCCATTGCTGCCGAACGGGCTGCCGCCAGCCGGGTGAAGCCTGCCGCTACTAGTGATGGCGAGCAGGGTGGCGCTGGAGCTGCCGATTCGCCGGTGGTAAATGATGCGGCTGCAGCGACGGTGGCCGTGCCGGCGCCGCCAGCGGAAGTGGATGTGCGTGCCATGCTGGGCATTGATCTGAGCGACGAGGAGGTGGAGTCTATCCGCCTGCTGGCTACCGAAGAACTGTTTGTCGAGCATTTCAAGCGCGAAATTTACCGGGTGCTGAAGCATAAAATTGTCGGTAATCTCGATCTGTTTCTAGGGCAGATGCACGGTGCCATTTCAGTGCGTGATCTGGCGCGTCAGAGCGAAAGTGTGGTGGTCAAGACCAAGGATATCCTCGGGCTTGACGAGGCCATGCTGCAGTTGCGTCATAACTTGTTTGGCAAGCAGGCCAATTCGGTATTGGCGAAAACGCTGATAAAGGTGGTGCGTAAACTGCTGCGTCCCAATCTTACCTTTAATCAGAGTGCCACCGAGGCGCGTCGTCGCGCCGCCGTGGAGGCGGTGCAGCCGGTGTTGCAGCAGGTAAAACGTGGCGAGATGATTGTGCGCGAAGGCTCGCGGGTAACGGCTGAGCAGGTGCGTAAATTGCGCGCTCTGCGGGTGTCCAGCGGCAAGGAGAAGATTTGGCGCGATATGGTCGGTATTTTTCTCGCCATAATTCTGCTGTTTTTCTCGGTGCACAACTTTGCCAAAAACAATATTCGCAAATATCATCCCGATGTGAAAGACTTGGTGTTTTTGTCGACGGTGTTTGTGGTCTTTTTTGTCATGGCCAAGGTGGGCATATTCATCTCCACCGCCATGCAGAGTGCTTTTCCCTATATTGATTCCGCCTGTTACTATTACATCCTGCCCTATGCCGCTGGCGCCATGCTGGTGCGAATTGTACTCAATTCCGAAGTTGCCTACATCTTTTCACTGCTGTTTGCCCTGCTAATTGGGCAATTGTTTGGTAATAACCTGCTTATCACCATGTATGTACTGGTGGGTAGTGTTACTGCTGCCAACTGGGTGCGCCACAGCCAGGCGCGCAGTAAACTGTATCTGGCCGGGTTGTATCTGTCGCTGGTAAACATGCTGATGGTAGTGGCGATTTTTGCCATGTCGGATCGGGTGTACGATGTCCAGTTGCTTTACCGCCTCGGTTTTGCCTTTGTCGGTGGTTTGGCCTGTGCGGTGGCGGTTAACGGTATCATTCCACTGGTGGAGTCGGTGTTCAAATACACCACTGATTTCAAGCTGATGGAACTGGCTAACATGAATACACCGATACTGCGCGAACTGATGATTCAGGCGCCGGGAACGTACCACCACTCCATTATCGTCGGCAACCTGGTGGAAAACGCCGCCGAGGCCATCGGCGCCAATCCGCTGCTGGCGCGGGTGGCAGCCTATTATCACGATATCGGTAAAATCAAAAAACCGCTCTATTTTGCCGAAAACATGAAATTGCCGGAAAATCGTCACGACAAACTGGCGCCGTCCATGAGTGCGCTGATTCTCATCTCCCATGTCAAGGACGGGGTGGAGATGGCGCGAGAGCATCGCCTGGGGCAGAATATCATCGATATTATCCATCAGCATCACGGTACGGCGCTGATCAAATTTTTCTACGACAAGGCGCAGCAGCGCGATAAGGATTCGCAGGTTAACGAGCAGGATTACCGTTATCCCGGTCCCAAGCCGCAGACGCGCGAAGCGGCGCTGATCATGCTGGCCGACTCGGTGGAGGCAGCCGGGCGTACCTTGTCGGAGCCGACACCGGCACGGATTCAGGGGATGGTGCAGAAGATTATCAACAAAATTTTCATCGACGGTCAGCTCGATGAATGTGAACTGACCTTGAAGGATCTGCACGAGATTGCCAAGAGCTTCAACCGGATTCTCTCCGGTATTTTCCATAATCGCATAGATTACCCCGAACCGGCCTATAAAGAGCGTGACAAAGAGCCGAAAAAGGAACAGAAAAAGGAACAGAAAAAGGAACCCAAGAGGAAAAATAACGATGATCTACATCGAGAATCGGCAAAGGAACCACCCCCTGTCGACGCTGTCGTTGCAGACGGTGGCGACGAAGATCTTAAGCGTCTTGGCATGTCCCGAGAACAGTGAACTGTCGGTGGTAATTGTCGATGATGACGAAATACAACAGATAAACCGCGACTATTTACAGCGCGATAAGCCCACCAATGTAATCTCCTTCGCCCAGCAGGAGGGGGAGGGTGCCGGTATCTGCCCACACCTGCTCGGCGATGTGGTGATCAGTGCCGATACCGCTGCCCGCGATGCCGCCGAGGCGCAGGTGGAGTTTTTTCACGAGGTATCGTTTCTGTTGCTGCACGGTATTCTCCATCTGCTTGGCTACGATCATGAGCGCGGTAGCGTCGAGCAGGCGCGGCGCATGGAAGAAAAGGAGCGTCAGGTGTTTGCCGTGCTGCGCGAGCAGGTGTTTCCCACCCTGGCGGTGAATGCTGCAGAGGAGGTCTGATGGCCGACAGCAACAACAAGGGTTCCTGGCTGCAGACGCTGTTTCGGCGCCCCGCCCAGGTTACCTCGGAGGAACATCTGCAAGAGCTTATCCACGCCTCGGAGGAGGACGGCATCATCAACGCCGCCGAAGGGGAGATGTTCAGCTCCATTATCGAATTTGGCGACATGATTGTGCGCGAGGTGATGATTCCCCGCACCGAGATGCACTGCTGTACCGTGGATGCCAGCCTGGAAACCATCATAGATACCATTATCCGTTACGGCCACACCCGCATACCGGTATATGAAGATACCATCGATCATATCGTCGGCGTGGTCTACGCCAAGGATCTGCTCAAGTACTGGAACCAGCCCACCGATACCATCTCCCTGCGTCAGATTATGCGCCAGCCGTTTTTTGTGCCGGAAACCAAGCGGCTGGAGGAACTGCTGCGCGAGTTTCGTCAGCAGCGCAAGCATATCGCCATCGCCATTGATGAATACGGCGGTACCTCCGGGCTGATTACCCTGGAAGACTTGATTGAGGAGATTGTCGGCGATATAAGGGATGAATACGACGGTGACGACAATATGATTGCCGAACAGGAGGATGGCTCGGTGATCATCGACGCCCGCTTGGGTCTGGCGGAACTGGAAGATTACTTTGGTCTCGAGGAGATCGAGCGCGACCAGTTCGATTCGGTCGGCGGGCTGCTGTTGCACCGTCTGGGGCATGTGCCGCAGCCGGGCGAAGAGGTGGAGCTGGAGGGGTTGAAGATTACCGTACTCGACAGCGATGAGCGCAGTATTCACCAGGTGCGGATCGACGGGGGCGGTGGTGCCACTGCCGCTGATGCCTGATTCACTGCGCGATATCGCGGCGGCGCTGGTTTCCGGTGTGCTGATGGCGCTGGCGTTTCCCGCTCTTGGCTGGGGCTGGCTGGCGTGGCTGGCGTTGGTGCCCCTGCTGCTGGTGATGAGGCGCCGCCCGTTTTTGAGCGGGTTTTGTGCCGGCACGGCGTTTTTTGCGCTGCTGCTGTATTGGCTGAATGGGGTGATGACCACCTATGGCCACCTGCCCATGGCGTTGTCGGTGGTGTTGTATCTGCTGCTGGTGGCTTATCTGGGCTGTTTCTGGGCGGCGACGCTATGGTGTGCCTGCCGGGTGGAACGGCGGCTGGAGATTCCCATGTCTGTCGCCCTGCCGGTGGTGTGGGTGGTGGCGGAATTTGTCCGCGGCCATTTGCTTACCGGCTTTCCGTGGGGGGCGCTGGCCTATTCTCAGGCGGCTTACCCGCTGCTGATGCAGAGCGCCGATCTGGGTGGTATCTATCCGCTGATTTTTCTGCTGGTGCTGAGCAACGTCGTTATCGCCGCAGCGCTGGCGCAGTGGCGCCGCCTGCGTATTCTGCCGTGGCGGCCTTTGGCACTGCTGCTGGCACTGCTGCTGAGCAATGCCGCCTATGGCGGCTGGCGCCTGGCGACCACCGCTGCCGGAGGCGGCGACGTGTTGCGGCTGGCGCTGGTGCAGGGTAATATCGATCAGGCCGTCAAATGGAGCCCTGACCAGGTGGACGCCACCCTGGATAAATATTGCCGTCTGAGCCGGGCTGGCGCGGCACAAAGTGACCTGCTCATCTGGCCGGAGAGTGCCACACCGTTTTTCTTTCAGGATGACAGTCCGCGCTCGCGCCGGGTGCGGCGGGTGTCCGCAGACACCGCTGTACCGTTGTTGTTCGGCAGCCCGGCCTATATGCGTACTGGCGCCGGTTATCGCTATCTCAACAGCGTCTACCTGCTCGATGGTCACGGCGATTTGCGCGGGCGCAGCGACAAGGTGCATCTGGTTCCGTTTGGCGAATATGTTCCTCTGGCCGGACTGCTGAGCTTTGTCGATAAACTGGTGGCCGGAGTCGGCAACTTTGTACCGGGGCGTAATCATCCCCTCGAACTGGACGGCCACCGCCTGGCTGTGCTGGTGTGCTACGAGGCGATTTTTCCCGCCATTGCCCGGGCGCAGGTGGCAGCCGGAGCGCAACTGCTGGTGAATGTCACCAACGACGCCTGGTTCGGCAATACGGCGGCGCCGTGGCAACATCTCGATATCGCCCGCTTCCGGGCCGTGGAAAATCGCGTGTGGCTGGCGCGTTGCGCCAATACCGGTGTCAGTGCCATCATTGATCCGGCCGGCCGGGTAGTCGTACATTCCAGCCTGTTTGTCGACGCGGTGGTGCGCGGGTGCGTTTATTTTTGCGATGGCACTAGCCTTTACACCCGCACTGGTGATACTGTACCGCTTTTACTGTGCGTGGTGGTGGCGCTGTGGCTGTGGTGCAGCCGGACGCGGCGGCTGCGGGCCGTGCCGGACAAGAACAGATAGATTGAGGTTGTATGTTTCGCGAAGAGATTGAACGGATAAAACAGGCAGATCACAAGCTCAACGAGCTGAGGGGGTATCTTTGACATTTCCGCCAAGCGGGAACGGATAAGCGAACTGGAGGCGCAGATCTCCGCACCGGACTTCTGGAACCGGGGCGAGGAGGCGCAGAAGCTGCTCAAGGAGCGCACCACCCTGCACAAGCTGGTGAGCGCCTGGAGCGAGGCGGCGCAGAGTGTGGAAGATCTGCAGGTACTGTGCGAGCTGGGCGCCGAGAGTGAAGACGAGGAGATTCGCGCCGAAATTCGTGAACAGCTGGATATCCTTGAGCGCGATATCCATAAAATGGAGTTTGCCCGGATGCTTTCCGGCGAGCACGACGCCAGCAACGCTATCTTGAGTATCAACGCCGGTGCCGGTGGTACCGAGGCCCAGGACTGGGCCGATATGCTGCTGCGCATGTACCTGCGCTTTTGCGACTTAAAGGGCTTTGTCACCAAAATTACCGATTACCAGCCCGGTGATGACGCCGGTATCAAAAGTGTTACCTTCACCGTCGAAGGTGCCTACGCCTATGGCTGGCTGCGGCCGGAGATGGGGATTCATCGTCTGGTACGCATTTCCCCCTTCGATGCCGCCTCTAAGCGCCATACCTCATTTTGTTCGGTGTTTGTCTTTCCCGAACTGGACGACAGCATTGAGGTGGATATTCAGGACAAGGATATCAAGATCGACACCTTCCGTGCCAGCGGTGCCGGTGGGCAGCATATCAACAAAACCGATTCCGCCATCCGTATCACCCATCTGCCCAGCGGCATTGTGGTGGCGTGCCAGAATCAGCGCTCGCAGCACAACAACAAGGCCGAGGCCATGCGCCAGCTCAAGGCGCGTCTGTACGAGATGGAGCTGCGCAAAAAAGAGGAGGAGGCCAACGCTCTTTCCGGCGACAAAAAAGAGATCGGCTGGGGCAGCCAGATCCGCTCCTATGTGCTCCATCCGTACCGCATGGTCAAGGACCATCGTACCGGCTACGAGGTGGGCAATACCGATGCCGTGCTCGACGGTCATATCGAGGGTTTTATCGAAGCATATCTGCTCGGTAACAGTTAGTTGCCGCGTCGCCAATGGCGCGGTATAAAAATTGATTCATCAGGGATTTACAGAAAGGAACCATTACGCTCATGGAAGAAACTAACGAGCTGTTTGCCCAGCGCCTGGCCAAAGCGGAGCAGTTGCGCCAGCAGGGGATCAACCCTTACGCCAACGATTTTGCCGTAAAACATGTGGCGGCGCAGATACATGAGGCGCATGCCGACGACGATGCGGCGGCGCTGGAACAGTGTGATAACGAGTATGTTGTTGCCGGACGGATAATGGCGCGGCGCAATTTCGGCAAGGCGGCATTTATCCAGTTGCAGGATCGCAGCGGCCGCCTGCAAGTGTATGTGGCTAAAAATAAAATCGGCGATGATGCCTTTGCCGTGTTCGGCAAACTGGATATTGGCGATATTGTCGGCGTTGTCGGCGCGCCGTTTCGTACCAAGACCGGCGAGTTGTCCCTGCGCGCTTCAAGCTTGCGCCTGCTCACCAAATCGCTGCAACCGCTGCCGGAAAAGTGGCATGGCCTCACCGACGTGGAAACCCGTTACCGTCGCCGTTATGTCGATCTCATCGTCAACCCGGAGGTGAAAGAGGTGTTCCGCAAGCGCAGCCGTATCATCAGCCTGATGCGCGAATTTATGCAGCAGCGCGATTTTCTCGAAGTGGAAACGCCCATGATGCACCCGGTGGCTGGCGGCGCGGCGGCGCGCCCCTTTGTAACCCATCACAATACCCTGGATATGGAGCTGTACCTGCGTATTGCGCCGGAGCTGTACCTGAAGCGGCTGGTGGTGGGCGGTTTTGAGCGGGTGTTCGAAATCAACCGCAATTTTCGCAACGAAGGGATCTCCATCCAGCACAATCCCGAATTTACCATGATGGAGTTCTATCTGGCCTACGCCACCTATCACGACCTGATGGATATCACCGAGGAGATGATCTCCTCCATCGCCGCGCAGGTGTGCGGCAGCAAGGTGATAAGTTACGCCGGCAAAGAGGTTGACCTTACCGCGCCGTGGCAGCGCCTGACGGTGAAAGAAGCGGTGGTCAAGTACGGCGATATCAGTATGGAAGAACTGGAAGACCCGGCGGCGGCGCTGGCGTATGCGCGGAAACTGGGGCTCGATTTTGACGACAATATCGGTTACGGCAAGTTGCTCACCGAGTTGTTTGACGCTGTGGCGGAGCCGCAGTTGTGGCACCCGACGTTTATTACCGAATATCCCACCGAGGTGTCGCCTTTGTCGCGGCGCAACGACGACAATCCTGAAATTGTCGACCGTTTCGAGCTGTTTGTCGTCGGTCGCGAGCTGGCCAACGCCTTTTCGGAGCTCAACGATCCGGTGGATCAGAAGCAGCGTTTTGTGGCGCAACTGGCGGAAAAAGAGGCCGGTGACGAGGAAGCGCACGCCATGGACGAGGATTATGTCCACGCTCTGGAGTACGGCCTGCCGCCTACGGCGGGCGAGGGGATCGGTATCGACCGGCTGGTGATGCTGCTCACCGATTCCGCCTCCATTCGCGACGTGATTCTGTTCCCGCAGCTGCGGCGGCTGTAGGCGACGGGTCGGGACGCTGCCGTTTATGGGTTACGAATGGTTTATCAGCCTGCGCTATCTGCGTGCGCGGCGCAAACAGACGTTTATCTCGGTGATTTCGTTTATCTCCATCGCCGGGGTAGCGCTGGGGGTGGCGGCACTTATTCTGGTGCTGGCCATTATGACCGGTTTTCACGACGGCGTGCGCCAGCAGATCCTTGGCAATGTGCCTCATGTGCTGATTCAGAAACGTGGCGTCGGCATTGACGACTGGCAGCTCAAACTCGATCAGGTGCGTGCCGCTTCCGACAAAATCGTATCGGCGCAGCCGTTTGTGGTTAAACAGGCGATGCTGCTGGCCAACGGCAATGTGGCGGCAGTGAACGTAAAAGGGATAAGTGCCGATAATCGGGTACTTAAGCAGCGTTTTATGACCGACGGCGCACCGGTTGCCGAACGGCTGTTTGCCGCGCCCAAGCCGTTACCGGGGCTGGTGCTGGCTGCCGATACCGCTGCGGCACTGGGGGTGGCGCTGGGCGACCAGGTCAATGTCATCCCACCCGATTTTGATCTCACCCCCTTCGGGCTGATTCCCAAGATCAAACCGTTTACCGTGGTGGCCATTGCCCGGGCGCGCGGCGGCTTTCTCGATACCTACTATGCCTACATCAGTCTGCACCAGGCGCAGCGTTTTATCGGTACGCCGCGCCATATCAGTGGTATCGAGATTGAGGTCGAGCGTTTTGATCAGGCACCGGCGGTGGCCGCTTTGCTGCGACATCAGTTTGCCTACCCCTACTCGGTGCGGTCATGGCAGGAGATGTTTGGCTCGTTTCTGGCGGCGCTGCGGCTGGAAAAACTGGGGCTGTTTATTGTGCTGGCCATCATCGTGCTGGTGGCGGCGTTTAATATTGCCACCACCCTGATCATGGTAGTGATGGATAAAAACAAGGATATCGCTATTTTGCGTTCCATGGGCGCCACTTCGCGCAGCATAATGAAAATTTTCGTCTTTGAGGGGTTGCTAATCGGTACCAGCGGCACTGTCCTGGGTACCGCGCTGGGGTTGACTCTGGCGCTGCGGGCCGATGCCATCATCACCTGGCTGGAGCGGCAGTTGGGGATCACCTTGTTCGACAAGGCGGTGTACGGCCTCGATCACTTTCCTTCCGAGGTGGTCGGCGGCGATGTGGTGACGGTGGTGGTTACCGCCATGGTTATCTGCCTCGGCGCCACCGTCTATCCGGCGTGGCGGGCGGCCAGCCTCGATCCGGCTGAATCGTTGCGGTACCAGTAGATTATGGCTGATTGCGGCGCACGAGTTTGTCCACCGGCGTTGTAAGCGTTTGTTCAAGATTTCGACATACAGGATGTGGAGATGAGCGAGACACTGCTGCGCTGTGAAAATATGAGCAAGGCGTTTGCCACCGCGCAGGGGGAGCTGGTGGTGCTGCGCGATGTCAACTTTTGTGTCCAGGCAGGGCAGCGGGTGGCGGTGGTCGGAGCCTCCGGTTCCGGCAAGACGACCCTGATGCATATCCTCGGCACCCTGGAACGCCCCAGCAGCGGGCGGGTGTTTTTTGCCGATACCGATCTGTTCCGGCTGTCACCTTGGCAACTGGACGCTTTTCGTAACCGTCATCTGGGTTTTGTCTTTCAGTTCCATCAGTTGTTGCCGGAGTTTACCGCCGTGGAGAATGTCATGATGCCGGCGCTTATCGGTGGCATGTGCCGCAGCGACGCATTGCGCCAGGCGGAGAAACTGCTGGACGATGTAGAACTGGGTCAACGCCTGCAGCACAAGCCGGGGCAACTTTCCGGCGGCGAGCAGCAGCGCGTGGCCATCGCCAGGGCGTTGATGATGCGACCACGCCTGCTCATCGCCGATGAGCCTACCGGTAATCTCGATTCAGTTACCTCGGCGGGGATTTACGCGCTGCTCGATCGCTTGCACGCTCAGCACGATCTGACCATGGTGGTGGTTACCCACAACGATGAACTGGCGGCGAGAATGGATTGTGTTTATCGCATCAGCGATGGTTTGATCGCTGTTGCCGGATGAATATGGCCAAACGGGCCAAACGGTTTTTGCATTTACACAGTGGTTACTATTTACTACAATGTGCCATTTTAACGCAACGGTGCAACGAGACGCTGGAGATTTGATCTTATGCTCAAAAGAGCTGTTTTTTGCCTGATTATTGTCCTTACACTGGTGGCGGATGGTGCCGGTGCCGTGGCGGCTACCATTGCCGCCATTCGCGTGGAAGGTACGGTGCGTACCAATGCGGCACGGGTTAAACAGGTATTGACCTGCAAAGTTGGGCAACAGTTTTCCGCCGCGGCGGTGGACAGGGATGTCCGCAGCATTTACTCTCTGGGCGATTTTGATAATATCCAGGTAGATAAGGTGGACGATGGTGGTGCCCTTACTCTGGTGTATAGGGTAAAGGAACTGCCGTTGGTGCGGGCAATAAAAATCACCGGCAACGAGGAACTGAAAAAGTCGAAGGTTCGTTCCGCCCTTACCATGCGTACGCCATCGGTACTTCATCCGCAGGATATCGAACAGAGTGTCGCGGCCATCAAAAAGCTGTATGTAGACGAAGGGTACTATGCCGCCGAAATCACCCCACGCGTTGAGCCGCGCGGCGATAACGACGTCTATGTCTATTTTGATATTGTCGAAGGTACCAAGGTAACCATCGACAATATCGAATTTGAAGGCAATACGGTATTCTCGGCGCGGGAATTGCGTGGCATGATGGAAACCTCAGAGTGGTGGTTCATGTCGTGGCTTACCAGCGGCGGCACCTACAACGAGGCGATGCTGGCCAACGACCTGGAGTTGATCAAAGATGCTTACTTCAACAAAGGTTATATCCGGGTGCGGGTAAAACAGCCGCTGATCACCCTTAGCGACGACCGTGAAGAGATGAATATCCTCATCGAGATCGAAGAGGGCGATCAGTATTACCTGGGCGAAACGCACATTGAAGGCGATTTGCTCAGAGACGAGAGTGAGTTGCTGCAGTTGCTCCGTTTTAATAAGGGCGATGTGTTTAGCCGCAAGCGCTTGCGCGCCGCCATCAAACATTTGAACGATTTTTATGCCGACAACGGTTATGCCTATGTCAACGTCAGTCCGTCTACGCTTATCAATAACGAAGATAAAACGGTAGACGTAACCTTCAAGGTTGAACAGGGGGTGCAGGTGCATTTCGGCCATATCAACATCGGCGGAAACACCAAAACCCGCGACAAGGTCATCCGCCGCGAGATGGTGATTGTCGAAGGCGATCTATACAGCGGCAGCGGTGTGGAAACCAGCCGTAAGCGGATAAAAAATCTTGGTTTTTTCAGTGAAGTGAACCTTGATACTGTACCCACCGACGATGAAAAGGTGATGGATGTCAATGTCGATGTCAAGGAACAGGCGACGGGTACTTTCAGTGTCGGATTCGGTTATTCTTCTGCCGATGGTATCATTGGCCAGGGTTCGGTGAGCCAGGATAACTTTCTCGGCCTGGGGCTTAATTTGCATCTGTCGGCCTCGCTGGGCGGCGATTCTACCAACTTCAACGTTGGTATTCTTGACCCATATTTTATGGATCGTCATATGGCTCTCGGTTTTGATGCCTACAATACCGATCGCGAGTGGAATGATTATTCGGAAAAAGCCATAGGCGGTGATATCAAACTGGGTATTCCCATCAACTACGAGACGCGGACGATGTTTGTCTACCGCTACGAACGTAATGAGATCTACGATGTCTATGATTTGGCTTCGCTGCAGATTATAGAGGCAGAAGGAAATTCGACCCGTTCTTCAATTTATGCTTCTATCTCTACTAACACCACCGATTTCCGTCCCGATCCGTCGCGTGGTTTTATGAGTGAGCTTTCGCTGGAATATGCTGGCATCGGCGGGAGTGAACACTATGTTAAAACTATTGCCGATTATCGCCACTTTTGGCCGATTAAGTGGGGAATCGTGTTTTCGTGGCATGGTCAGCTCGGCTATGTCGGTGAGATCGGTGATGATGAAATCCCCATCGACGAGCGTTTTTACCTTGGCGGCTTGCGTACCATGCGCGGCTTCGAATCGCGTGAGATCGGTCCGTGGGAATGGGAACGTACCTACAAACTGGATGCAAACGGCTACCTGATACCCAAGCCTGGTGGCGGTTACGAAACCGAGGAAGCGCACAACGATCGTAATTATATCGGCGGGGTGAAAGAGGCGTTTTGCAACTTTGAGATTATTTTCCCGCTGGTGAAAAGTGCCGGTCTCAAAGGGGTGATATTCTTTGATACTGGTAATACTTGGGATAGTGGCGAAAGCTTTATGTCCGATCTGCGCTACAGTGCCGGTGCCGGTATCCGCTGGAACAGCCCGCTGGGACCGTTGCGGCTGGAGTGGGGCTACAATCTCGATCCCGAGCCGTGGGAGGACAACTCCAAGTTTGACTTCACCATCGGCAAATTTTTCTAATCAATGCAACTCTCAAGGAGAAAACCATGAAAATGATTCGCGTTATTGCTCTAACCGCTGCAGTGATGTTCTGCTTTGCCAGCATTGCTGGTGCCGCTGCCATGAAGATCGGTTTTGTCGATCTGCAAAAAGCTCTGATTACTTCAACTGCCGGGCAGGCGGCTAAAGCAAAAATGGATGTCGAAGTCAAAAAAGTGGAAAAAGAGGTAAAGAAGCGTCAGCAGGAACTGAGCTCTGCCCAGCAGGCGCTGCAAAAACAGTTGGCGTTGCTTTCCGATACCGCCAAGCAGGAGAAGGAGCTGGCGTTTCAGCAGAAGGTAAAAGACTACAAGCGTTTTGCCAAGGATAAGCAGGATCAGCTCAAGAGCAAAGAGATGATGCTTACCCAGCAGATTATCAAGGATCTGCGGGTGCAGGTGCAGCAGTTGTGCAAAGACAAGGGCCTGTCGATGATTTTTGAAAAGGGGCAGCTGGTGTACGCCGTGGACGCTGTGGACTATACCGATGCCCTGATCAAAAGCTACAACGCCTCTTATAATAAGAATCACAAGAAGAAGTAGGGAGCGTAGCGATGACGACGCTCGGAGAACTGGCCGAACTAGTCGGCGGTGAGGTCGTCGGCGACGCTTCTGTCGCCATCAAGGCTGTGGCGCCCATCGATACCGCCGGTGGCGGCGATCTTACTTTTATCACCAACCGCAAGTATCTGGCTCAGTTGGAAACGACGGCGGCGGCGGCGGTATTGGCTGATCGTCCGTTGCCGCGTGCCGATATTGCCTACCTGGTGTGTGCCAACCCCTATCTGGCTTTTGCGCGTATTTTGGAGCATCTCAATCCAGCACCAGCACAACCGGGGGTGGTGCTGGAAGGTGCCCATGTGGCTGCCGACGCCCACCTTGGGCAGCGGGTAACTGTCTACCCCGGTGCCAGCATCGCTTCCGGCTGTGTGATCGGCGACGATTGTGTTATTCACGCCAATGTGGTGTTGTACCCCGGTGTTAGAGTGGGAGAAGGTTGTCTGCTGCACGCTGGCGCCGTAGTGCGCGAGGGCTGTCGTCTGGGTAAACGGGTAATTCTGCAGCCGGGAGCGGTTATCGGTTCCGATGGTTTTGGCTTTGCTCCCGACGGCGAGCGTTATCACAAAATCCCCCAGGTGGGGACGGTGGAACTGGGCGACGATGTGGAGATCGGCGCTTGCAGTTGTGTCGACCGCGCCGTGATGGGAGTTACCCGCATCGGCGCCGGGTGTAAGATCGACAATCTGGTGCAGATTGGCCACAATGTAAGTGTTGGCGAGCACACGGTGATGGCTTCACAGACTGGAATATCTGGTAGTTGTGTCATCGGTCGTCACTGTACCTTTGGTGGCCAGTCAGCCATGGCTGGCCATTTGAAAGTTGGCGACAATCTTACCGTCGGCGGCCGAGGTGGTGTAACCGGCTCTATAGAAGGGAATCAGGTGGTGTCCGGTTTGCCGGTGATGCCCCATCGTGAGTGGCTCAAAGCGGCTAAAACCTTTACCCATCTACCGCAGATGAAGAAAGAGCTGGCCGCGTTGCGCCGTCAGCTAGATGCTCTGCAGAACCTGGTTGAGAAAGATTGACAAGATGATTTTGAATGCGAACGAAATAATGAAATGCCTGCCACACCGCTATCCGTTTCTGCTGGTGGACGGCATTGAGAGTTTTACCGAAAACCAAGGCATTGTCGGCATCAAGAACGTAACCATCAACGAGCCGTTTTTTCAGGGGCATTTCCCCGGTGAGCCGATCATGCCCGGTGTGCTTATTATCGAGGCCATGGCGCAGGTGGGGGGTGTTTTTGCACATCTAAACGATGGCATAGGTGACGACAAGGTAACCTATTTTACCGGCATCGACAAAGTGAAGTTTCGCAAGCCGGTGCGTCCCGGTGATGTGCTGCGCCTGGAACTGGAATTTCTCAAGTGCCGTCGGGGCATCTACCAGTTTGCCGGCAAGGCCTATGTCGGGGAAACATTGGTGACTCAGGCGGAATTGAAGGCGACGTTTGTCGCCCGGGAGGGTGATAAGCAATAATGATCCATCCGACTGCCATAATAGAAGCCGGAGCGCAACTGGCTGCCGATGTTAAAGTTGGACCCTACGCTGTTATCGGTGCTGAGGTAAAAATTGCTGCCGGTACCAGTGTGGGGGCGCATGCTGTAATCGAGGGTGATACCACCATCGGTGAAAACAACGAGATCTTCCAGTTTGCCGCCATCGGTGCCAAACCGCAGGATCTGAAATACCACGGCGAAAAGACCCGCCTGATCATCGGTGAGCGCAACAAAATACGCGAATTTGTCACCCTGCATCCAGGTACCGAAGATGGTGGCGGCGAAACCGTTATCGGCAATGACAATTTGTTTATGGCTTATACCCACGTAGCGCATGATTGTCACATCGGTAATCACGTAATCATGGCCAACAACGCCACCTTGGCCGGGCATGTGCTGGTGGACGATTACGCCATTCTCGGTGGCATGACGGCGGTACATCAGTTTACCAGAGTCGGCTGCCACGTGATGGCCAGCGGTGGGTCCATGATCGCCCAGGACATTGTTCCGTATGCCATTGCCCAGGGCGATCGTGCCAAAACCGTTGGCATCAACCAGATTGGCCTTAAACGGCGCGGCTTCAGCAGCGAGACCATCGCCGAGATCAAAAAGGCCTATCGCCTGTTCTTTTCCCGTAAGGGTTCACGTCAGGAGGCACTGGAGCAGATTGCCGCCGAGGTAGCCGATATCGCCGAAGTGCGCCATTTCTGTGAGTTTATTCGTACCAGTGAGCGTGGTATTGCCCAGTAGTTGCGACAGACGCCGTCGGGTTCTCATTGTTACCGGCGAGGCGTCGGGGGATCTGCTCGGCGCCAATCTTGTCACTGCGGCGCGCGCTCTGGACGCAGCGGTGGAGTTTTACGCTGTCGGCGGCGACAAGATGGCGGCTGCCGGCTGCGAGATTGTTGTCCCGTCGTCCGAGCTGGCCGTAATGGGTCTGGTGGAGGTGGTGCGCAGCCTGCCGCGCATCTGGCGGGTGTACCGGCGCTTAACCGGCCTGCTGCGGGGGGCGGATCGTCCCGATCTGGTTATCCTCATCGATTCTCCCGATTTTAATCTGCGTCTGGCCAGGGTAGCGCGCAACTGCGCTGTGCCGGTGTTGTACTATGTCAGCCCGCAGGTGTGGGCGTGGCGGCGCGGGCGGGTGCGTACCATTGCGGCGCGTGTCGACAAACTGGCGGCTCTGTTTCCGTTTGAGCCGCAGTATTACGCCGGCTTGCCCATTGATGTGCGCTATGTCGGCCATCCGCTGCTGGACGAAGTGGCGCGGTGTCGTCCGGCGCACAAGTGTCGGCGCCAGTTGCAGTTGGAGGATAGTTATCCGCGCATCGCGCTGTTTCCCGGTAGTCGCTCCAACGAGATAAAGTACTGCTTTGACACCATTGTCGCCAGTGCCGCCCGACTCAGCGCGCGTTATCCCGCCGCGGTGTTCGTGGTGGCGGTGGCGGCGCACGTGGACGAGGAGTTGTTGCGGCAAAAGCTGGCGGCGGCCGGGGTGCGGGCCAGGCTGGTGCGCGAGGATATCTACACTGTTGCTGCCGCCTGCGACGCGGCTATCTGTGTTTCCGGCACCATTACCCTGCAGGTGGCCCTGGTGCAGACACCCATGGTAATTATCTACAAGGCGGCGGCGCTGACCTATGCCATTGGTAAACGGCTGGTGCAGGTGTGCCATTTCGGCCTGCCCAACATTGTTGCCGGGCGGCGCGTGGTGCGCGAACTGCTGCAGGATGAAGCCAGTGCCGCGGCCGTGAGCGCCGAGGTGGGGCGTATCCTCGACGACGATGCCTATCGTGCCGAGCTGGTGGCCGGGCTGGCGGAAGTAAAAGAGCTGATGGGCAGCCCCGGTTGCTCCCGCAGGGTGGCGCAGATGGCGTTGGAACTGATGGCGGCGGATACAGAGGAGAACAGCTAAGCGTGGCAAAATCGAGAGCGGCAGTTTACAAACGGTTACTTTGCTACTCGCGTCCCTACGCGCGGCGGATAGCCCTGGCCATGGCGGCATCCATGCTGGTGGCCGGTACCGATGTGGCCATAGCCAAGCTGGTGCAGCCGCTGGTGGATTATGTGCTGGCGCAGCGCACTATGGCGCTGGTTAATATTACCGCAGCAGTGGTGGTGGCGCTGGCGGCGATAAAGGGTATCTCCCGCTACGTGCAGGAGTATTTTATCAAAACCGCCGGTCAGCTGGTGGTGCAGGATCTGCGCCGCGATATCTTTTTTCATGCCATGGATCTGCACATGGGTTTCTACGCCCGTACGCCGTCCGGGCAGGTGGTCTCGTACATCCTCAACGATGTCGGTGTGCTGCAGAAATCCGCCGCCGACGAGCTGGTAACCATCGTGCGCGAGTCGCTGACTCTGTTCGGCATGGTCGGCCTGCTGTTCTACAACGACTGGCGTCTGGCGCTGGTGGCGTTTGTAGTGCTGCCGGTATCGGTGGTGCCGGCCACGTACATCGCCAAACGTATCAAAAAGTATGTGCGTAAAAGCCTGGAGAACCTCGGCAATCTCACTACCATACTGCAGGAGTCGTTCAGCGGCATCAAGGTGGTCAAGGCCTTTGGTACCGAAGATGATGAAAAAGAGAAGTTTAGCGTTGAAAACCGTAATTTCTACAAGCGGATAAAAAAGGTTATCCGCTACGATGCCGCCACCGCGCCCATTATGGAGATACTGGCATCTTTTGGTGCCGCCGGGGTGCTGTGGTACGGATTGCAGCGGGTTATGAGCGGTGCCATAACCCAGGGAGAACTGTTGTCGTTTATCACCGCCATGGGGATGATGTACGGCCCCATGAAACGGCTCATCCGCTCCAATAACCGCATCAGCAAAGCGGTGGGGGCGGCGGAGCGGGTGTTTGATCTTCTCGATACGCCGGTGGGGATTACCGATCCGCTCGACGCGGTGGAATTGCCGCGTTGCAAGGGTTATGTCAGTTTTGAGCAGGTGAATTTTGCCTACGAAGATGCACCGGTGGTGCGCGATTTCAGTGTCGACGTGGCGCCGGGGCAGATGGTGGCGCTGGTGGGGGCCAGCGGCGCGGGCAAAACCACCATCATCGGTCTGCTGGCACGTTTTTACGACCCCCAAAGCGGCGTGATCAGTATCGACGGCCACAATATCGCTACGGTGACGCAGCAGAGTCTTAAACAGCAGATCGCCCTGGTGGATCAGGAGACGTTCCTGTTTCACGATACCCTGGCCAACAATATCCGCTATTCCCGTCCCGACGCCAGCGATGAGGATGTTATCGCGGCGGCGCGCATGGCGTTTGCCGACGAGTTTATCCGCGAGATGCCCGCCGGTTACGAGACGGTTATCGGTGATCGCGGCGTGCGCCTGTCCGGCGGTCAGCGCCAGCGTATCTGCATCGCTCGCGCCATTTTGCGCGATGCGCCCATTTTGCTGCTGGACGAAGCTACCAGCGCCCTGGACACCGAGAGCGAGAGCGTGGTGCAGAAAGCACTGGCCAACCTTATGCGTGAGCGTACCACTTTTGTGGTGGCCCATCGTCTGTCCACCATTATCCACGCCGATGAAATTCTGGTGCTGGAGGAGGGGCGCCTGGTGGAGCGCGGCAGCCATGACGAGTTGCTGGCCAAACAAGGCGTATACGCGCGCCTGCATGCCCGTCAGTTCGGAGAAACGCGGTGAAACGGCTGCTGGACTGGCTGCTGCTCAATATGGCTCCGGCGCTGGCGGCACTGATCATTCGCGCCATCCACGCCAGTTGTCGCTGCGAGATCCTCGGGCGGGAGCGGGTAGAGGCGTTGTGGCAGCGTGACGAAGCGGTAATTCTGGCCTTCTGGCACGACCAGTTGCTGTTGATGGCACAGGGTTATATCGGTCCCGGGGCGCAAATTCTCATCAGCTCCTCCAAGGATGGTGAGCTCATCGCCCGTACCATGGGGCATCTGGGCCAGAAGGCGGTGCGCGGATCTTCCAGCCGTGGCGGCAGCGCGGCGTTCAAACAGTTGCTGCGCCTGGCGCGTCAACCCTTTGATCTGGTTATCACCCCCGATGGGCCACGCGGCCCGCGTCACCAGTTGAAAGATGGCGTTATCCAGTTGGCGCGCTTGTCCGGGCGGCCTCTGGTGCCACTGGCGCTGGTAAGCAGCCGCGGCCACCGTTTTTCTTCGTGGGATCGTTTTTTGTTACCGTATCCCTGTTCAAGACTGGTATATTCCTACGGTGAACCGCTGTATTGCCGCCGTAGTGACGACCCGCAGTTGTTTCGTCGCCGCGTAGAAGAAGCGTTGGCGGCCAACCAGCGCCGTGCCGAAGCCCGGTTGGAGAGTTATGGTTTATCTGCTGTATGATATCTGCCTGTGGCTGGTGTTGCTGGTGCCGGTGCCGGTATATCTGCTGTTGTCGGCGGCGCGCGGCAAGGTGCGCCGTGGTATAAAGGAGCGGCTGGGGCTGTTTGATGCGCAGCGTTTCGCGGCCTGCGCCGGGCGGCAGGTGTTGTGGATTCACGCGGTATCAGTGGGGGAAACCCGCGCCGCCATCTCTCTGATAAAGGCGTTGCGACACGATTATCCCGAGGCGTATCTGCTGCTGTCCAATGTTACCGAAACCGGCCATGCCATTGCCAGTGAAATCAAGGAGATCGACGCCGCCATCTACTTTCCTGTGGATATTGCCCTGGTGGTGCGCCGGGTGCTCGATCTGGTGCGTCCCAGCCAGGTGCTGATTGTGGAAACCGAGTTGTGGCCCGGTTTTATCCATCAGTGTCATCGGCGTGGCATCCCCGTTCATCTGGTCAACGGGCGGATATCCGACCGCTCCTATCCCCGCTACATGCTGGTACGTCGTCTGTTGCGACCGCTGCTGGCTCAGCTGACATCCATGTGCATGCAGTCGCAACTGGACGCCGAGCGGATTCTCGCCATGGGCGCGCCGCCGCAGCGGGTGGTGGTTACCGGCAACATCAAATTTGATATGCAATCCACCATTGCGCCCGATGTCGATTCCGCCCGTTTGCGCGACGAATTTGCCATCGACAGCGGTTGTCGCGTTCTGGTGGCTGGCAGCACTCACGCCGGTGAAGAGGAGCAGATTGTCGCCGTATACAAGCGATTGCTGCATCGCCATGCCGATCTGCTGCTGATTCTGGTGCCGCGCCACCCTCAACGCTGCCGTCAGGTGGCTACCATGCTGGCGGAAAACGAATTGCCGTGGCGGTTGCGCAGCGACGCGGCGGTTACCGTTGGCGGCGGTGATGTGCTGCTGGTGGACAGTATCGGCGAGATGCTGCAGTTCTACCATCTGGCCGATGTGGTGTTTGTCGGCGGCAGCCTGGTGCCGGTGGGCGGACACAATATCCTCGAAGCGGCGCTGGTACGCAAGGCAGTGCTGTTCGGCCCGCACATGCATAATTTTCGTGAAATTGCCGCCATGATTACCAAAGCGCAGGGCTGTGGTGAAGTGCGCGACGGCGAAGATCTGTTTCGCCTGCTCGATCAACTGCTTGAGCAACCGCAGCGCTGCCGCACAATGGGTGAAAAGAGCTGGCAGCTGTTGCAGGACAACGCCGGTGCCAGCCGTGCCACACTGCGCGAGATTGCCCGATGCGCACCCGATTAGCTTTGTTTTACCGCCGTCTGGCGCGCGACGGTGCCAGCAGTGGCGCTGAGCGGGCCGTGCTGGCGCTGCTGTTGCCGCTTAGCTGGTTGTATGCGCTGCTGATGCGTCTGCGGGCGCTGGCGTATCGGCGTGGCTGGTTGCAGGTGTACCGTGCTGCGGTGCCGGTGATCTCCGTCGGCAATCTGGCTGTGGGCGGCAGCGGCAAAACACCTTTGGTGGATTTTCTCCTGCGGGAGTCGCTGCGCGGGCGGCGGGTGGCGGTGGTGAGCCGTGGTTACGGTGGTCAACTATGTGGCAGTGTGCAGGTGGTGAGCGGTGGCGATGGTCGCGCGCCGCTGTTAAGCGCCGTAGAGTGCGGCGATGAACCGTACCTGCTGGCGCGGCGCAATCCGCAGGTGGTGGTGATTATTGCCGCGCGCCGCCGCGATGGTATTGACCTGGCGCGGCGCCGCTTTGGCGTGGAAGCGGTGG